>URTC01000231.1 GCA_900550765.1 uncultured Clostridia bacterium
AAAGCCTGTCCCACAGGAGATGCGGCTCCGGTTGCGATTCTGGCGATAGCTGCTGCGGCCTGCGTAATGCTGGGCTTGGTAGTTGCAGTAAAAAAGAAAAAAGAAACGGTAGGATAAACCTGTTCTTTTAAAAGCTTAAAAGCGAAAACGCAAACGCGTTTTCGCTTTTTCTTGTAAAGGGTATAGCCGCGTGAAACAGAGCATTGGCGATGGAAAGAAAAGCGAAGGGAAGAAAAACAACTCCCTTTTAAGGCAAAAGGTGGCTTTGGCAGCGCAAAAATCGGAGAAATATCCTTCGACTGACGCCGGCAGCTCCCTGACAAGGGATCTGAAAAGATTGCAGTGTGATTATGGGAGATTGGCTGAAAGGCCGAAGCGCCTCTATAGTTCCCTTGTGTGCTGCCATCGGCATCAAGAGTGTATTCTAAATGAGCTATCTTTTGCAATAGAAGGATTTTTATTGTACGCGTTTACAAAAACGGAGGTTTCGTTTGCCGCAGTGGAAACAGTATACGGCATCTTTTTAACGAGGGGCTGGAATTTCACTTTGTAAAGGAACAATGCGTAACGGGCATCAAATTTATATCATAATCATTCCATTTATGGAAGAAAAATTTGTTAACAAAATGAAAATAAGATGATAAAATATATTGACATTCCTTTAAAAAAGTTATATGATATGTATATACTAAAACATTGTGTGATGTTCATAAAATTTTAAGGAGGAAATCATATGAAGAAAGTATTGGGAATCCTGCTGGCACTGACGATCGCCGTCGGAGCTTTTGCAGGGCTGACATTGCTTTCAGTCTCCGCTGCTTCCCGCTCGGCTTTGGTGAACGGGGAATATTTATTTGAAGACTTTGAAAACAATTCGGCTGCTTATTTTAACACTCCTTTGGGCGGCAGTATTGCCCTTGCCAAAAAAGCAGAGGGTGCGCCTACCTATGGAGACAGCGACTATTCACTGAAGTTTTCCGGCGGCGACGGCGCATGGAAGACGCCCGGCATTACCAAAGAAAATGTAAAGGCGGTTGTAAACAAGCAGCCGGGAACATACGTGCTCAGTGCGTGGGTATATTTTGAGACCATGCCTACGGGTAGTACTGAAATGACTGCAACTTGGCGCAATGCAAGTACGAATCAATCCTTTACCTGCGGTAAAAAAACGATTGAGCAGGGCAAATGGATGTTTATGAGTTTCATGACCACACTCAATGAAACCTGGGCACAGGATGAGGACTTGTATGTGATGTTTGACGGCATTGGAAACGGATCAGTATTTTATATTGATAACGTTACCCTTGCCAAGGTGGAGGATACCTTTGTAGCTACCTGGTACTATAATAGTGCGGGAGCTGCATTCATTGGCAGCGGCAATGGCGGTTTTACAGGGGAAAATATCCCTGCGGCGGATAACAAAGTATCCTTTACGCTTTACAATTTGAATGATATCGACGTTACCGCGCAGATTGAGCTTCGGGCTTCTGACTGGAGCACAAAGACGGTAAGCGGTGCTAAGCAGAATCTGCTGCCGATTCCGGCCCATGGAAATGCTACGATTGAGCTGGATGTTTCAGCAGGGTATGATGCGACGGATTTCTGGATCATTTATATGAAGACTGGAAGCAATAATCTCTCCGGTGAAGAATATATCTTTGGTATCGAGCTCAGTGGTGCTGCAGATATGACGATGTTCCAGAAGGCACAGAATAAAGCTGTAGATGATTATTATCCTGTAGTTGGCAGAATTACCAACAGTGATAGCAAAAAAGGTTCTGTAAACGCGGCGTTCGGGAACACGATCGTTTACGGTATACAGAATGCGATTGAAGCTGTGCCTGTGGATGGCTGCAGTTTTGACGGTTGGTACAGCGGCGGCAGCAAGGTTTCTTCTGATGCGCAATATGCCATCGATACTACCGATATTTTAGGGGTTCCTGAGGCATTGGAAGCTCAATTCAGCGGAACGCCTACGCCCTTGGCTTTAGGTGATGGTACGCTGGAGAACAGTGACGCAGGATGGACGTATTTTGCTGCGGCCGGCAAGGGAACGATCACTCGGGTTGACGGCGGCGCTAATAATACAGCGAAGGCAATCCAATATGTTCCCGGTTCTGGCAACCAATGGGGAGCACTGGCCTTTGATGTGGGCCCGGCGATTATCAATGATGCAGACAATCGATATGCCGGCAGCGGTGCGGCCAAATATAAGCTGACTTTCTATGCGCGGCTTGCGGAAGATGCGGCGGTGGATTCCGGTGAGTTCCATATTTTCCTGAACTCCCAGTACCATAAGAATGCAGGTGAACTTGCAGGCATTTATGGCGGCACGGCAGCGGATTATGTTTCTACTTATACAAACTATACCTCAAAAAAGATGATCACCTTTACAAAACAGTGGCAGAAATTTGAAATAGAAATGGATGTTTCGGAGCAGTATGTTTCACAGATGCAGATGCTGTATGCCAAAGGTGTGACCAATGCGTATCAGCTGATGATTCGCTTTGACGGCTCAGAAGGTATTTATACCGAGGCAGGAAACCAGAATTCCGGGTATTTGATTGATGAGCTGAGCTTTGAAAAGATGCCCGATCCTACGCCTACGCCTACCCCTACGGGAACTGAACCCACCCCTACGCCTACATCGGATAATACGAAAAAGGTAGAAAACGGCGATGCGGAAAATGGCCTGACCGGCTGGGATAAGTTTACTGCCGGCGGCGGTACGGTTTCTGTTGTGGAAGGCGGTGCAAACGGCACCGGGCATGCGGTTCGCTTTAATCCTACCGCGCAGTGGGATTCTATTGCCTTTGACCTTGGCCCGGCAATCGTTCAGAATGAAGAGGCCGGCTATAAGGGATCCGGAGCAGGAACCTATACGATCAAGTTCTGGGCAAAGATCGACGGAACGGTTCCGAAGAATACAAACTATAAAGTAGTGCTCAATTCACAGATACATGCCAATAAGCAAGAAATTGCTAGCTAATTTGAAATTGCCGATCAGGATTGGTTTACCGGCACATTTATTACCGGTCCCACGGTTACGCTTACCGGAGAGTGGCAGCAGTACAGCGCTGCGATCACGGTCACCGAAGAGTTCTTGAAAACTCTTGATGCGATTTATGCCTCAGGCGAAAAAGGCGCCAGAGCTTATGAACTGATCCTCCGTATGGACGGCGGTGCTGAAGGTATGGCTTATGCAAATACAAAGACATATGCGGCCTATCTGATCGACGAGGTGACTATAGAAGCGGCTGCAGAAACGCCAAAGGAGCCCGTAGGTGTAAAATGGACATTTGATAAAGACTTTACGGACAGTGCATACTTCTGCAGTACTGCAGCCAAAGGCTTTATTACCGATGCTGATGTGAAGGACGGTAAGGTAAAGAAGAGCTTTACCATCTATAACACCGGCAGTGAAGATATTCAGGTACAGTTTTCTGCATCCGTGCTTCATAATGGTACTCCGCAGTCCTGGGAAGCAATAAAAAATACAGAAAAAACAGTGATTCCAGCAGGAAAATCTCTGCTTATCACTTATGAGTGCGATGCAAAAGTAACGATAGATGCAAAGGGGCTGAAGACTGAATATACTTATGATCAGTAATTCCCGCGCATCGAC
>URTC01000232.1 GCA_900550765.1 uncultured Clostridia bacterium
ATAGCATAGGGTACATCTGCTGTCAACACTGTTTTTAAAAGAATTATAAATATTTTTACGGAATATATTGAAAAGAAGAAACAAGTCCAAGCAGAACCTAAGCGTATGAGCCATCCGCTCTGTTCACGGCAAAACGGCCGTTCTTCCTAAAACAATAAAAAAAGGAGAATTTTTATGGTTCTTTCCCAACTTAAGCCCGGTGAAACCGCAAAGATCGCTTCCATCAAACCTGCGTGCCCGCTGCGGGTACGTCTGCTGGATTTAGGCCTTGTGCCGGGCACAGAGATCACCGTTCTGCATACGGCGCCCTTCCAAGGGCCTTTGGAACTGTATCTGCGCGGCTATCATTTAACACTGCGCCGAAGCGACGCCTCTATGATTGAAGTTACAGGCTAAAAGATTTCCCCGCACAAATCAGCAGCTCCTTCGTTTTCATATTGGCCTATGCTTGTAGCTTTTCAAAAAATATGCTATAATACAAAAAATCCGTTTTTCAAAAGCCTTTTATGGAACAGAAAAGGAGAAAGCATGAACAGTATCGCCCAATGGCTTAACGAAACCTTTGCTTCTTTTGACGCTTCCGCCGCTGCCTTTGCCAACAGTCTGCATCATAGCGGCGCCGGGCCTTTTCTGGATATTTTAATGGAATTCTTTTCCTTTTTCGGCAGTTCTGTGCTTATCATACCGGCCCTCTTTCTGCTTTTATTCCGGTCCTCACGCAAACAGGGGCTGACGATTCTGCTGGCAATGCTGATCGGCGCGCTTCTGACCAATCTCCTGTTAAAAAACCTAATTGCGCGTCCGCGTCCTTATGCAGATGCCGGCAGTGATTTTTTTACTTTTTGGTCAGAACTCGGTTATGGAGAATTACAGGATACGTCCTTTCCTTCGGGACATACGACCGCTGCCTTTGCGGCAATGACGTCTCTGTTTTTATGGAATAAAAAATCCTTTCGCTGGCTCTTTTTTATACCGGCTGCCGCCGTAGGCTTTTCCCGTATTTATTTCTGCGTCCATTATGCCTCCGATGTTCTCTTCGGCGCTTTAATCGGCGCAGGCGCCGCTGTCATTGCCTTTTACCTTATCCGATCTCTGCTGAAAAGGACTGATGGCACCGCCTTTTCAAATTTTTCTGTGTTGCAGCTTTTCAAAAAATAGGCTTTCTTTCAACCGCACTCGAACACAATTCTTTTACAAAAGCTTATTTTCTGTGTAAAAAATACTTTCTTTTTTGGCAGAAAGAAAACCGCAGCTGCTGCTCTATCACTAAAGTTCTATCCCTTCTTTTCCCGGCAAAAATCAAAAAAATCTGCCGCCTTGCTGTTAGCGAGGCGGCAGTTCTTTTTAAAAAAGGTTATTCTTTTTCCTGGCTGTCCTGTTCACCGGCTTCCGTTTTTTTCTTTTTGATAACTACAAAGGCAATAATTGCCGCTGCAACCACTACGGCAGCTGCCACAATACCGATAATAAGGCCGGTATTGCTGTTTCCGCTTTCACTATCATCCGGCGCAGCCGCGGTAGCCGTGGCCGGCTGGGTAGGCGTAGGCGCTTGTGTCGGTGCCTGCGTAGGCGCAGGTGTTTCGGTCTGCTCCGGAACTTCCGTTTCTTCAGGCGCCTCTGTTTCTCCTCCCTGATTGCCTGCTTCTGCAATATGTTCATCATAATAATCGGCGTCATAAACCGCAACGTCATCTACATCAAGCGTAAACTTGCTTTCATAGCTGCCATCCTGCATGGCCTGTTCATCGCCGTCAGGGCCAAGCCGGTCAAAGGTCAGCTGCCAAACAGCCTCTGTTTCAAGATCTGCTGAAGATATTTCCAAATACTCTACTACTACAGTAATCCATTGTCCGCAATCGCCTTCAATAGCGTCCACAGGATTCAAACGACCGTAATAGATTCCGTTAGTTTCCGGAGTAAAATCACTTGCAACATCGCTTCTTACCACCATGCCGGCCGTAGAAAATTCAAAAGAATCGTCGGGGCTGTCAAAACGCAGCTTCAATACGATGCACACACAGGCATCTCCGCCGTCAGCAATCTTTTTAATTGCCGGGAAAATATTTACCGACGGCGCGCTGTACTGATTTTTCGGTCCGGTAAAATGCACATAGGAATTTCCTTCTTCCGTAGCTATTTCTATGCTGCCGGAGCTAAACGCTTTCCAGCCCAGGCCTGCAAGATCGGCAGTTGCCACACCTTCCAGTGCGGATGTTTTTTCATCAAGGGCATTTCCCGCATCATATGCGGCGCTTACGGAAAAGCACAGCAGAGCCAAAACAAGAATAGCCGACAAAAAAACAGCAACAAATTTTTTCATTCTCTTCTCTCCTTTATTACTTAGTTGTGAATTTATTTTAACATATAAAAGAACAAAAAACCATTGCAAATCTTGTGGAGTTTTTTTAATTCATTTTACAATTTGCATACTAAAAGCCCGTCCATAGAGCCGGTTTTCCCCGTTTTCACCTACACGGAAACGGGAAAGTAAATACAGAAAATATCTCCTTTTAGGATATAGCATCTTTTTGTATCCCCTGTTTCCCCTTTGCCATAAAATGAAAAAACAGCTTGCTCTTTTGTATCGTATACCTAATAAAAAAGTTCGGCAAAGCCGAACTTTTTTTATCAACCAAACAAGCAAGCTGTTTCTGCGCTTTTAACGAAAGCCATATTTTCAAAATCTATTGATTCTCCGGTCCGCCGCGAGAAGAATCATCTTCTTCCCCGATATCATAGTCATAGGTATGCTCCTCTTCTTCTTCAAAGAACTCTTCATAGTCCTCTTCCTTAATGCTTCTGTGTACGGAATCCGCTCCGGCAGAGAGCGCGGCCGGAGCATAGCGCTTTCTGATAAAGATCGCTGCGATATCAGCGCCCAGAAGAACCAGCAATACCGCAAAGAGAATGATAAGCCCCTTGTTGATTTGATTGCCGGACGGCATGGTATCACCTTCCTGCGGCTCCGGCGTAATTTCTGCTACCGGCGTAGCAAGCTCCCCGATATCTCCGATATCGATCGCCGGTGTGGGAGGCGCATTGGTCACTTTATTATCCGTCCAGGTATCATGCGTGGGTTCATAAGCGGTGGTAGGCCGCGGGGTAGCCTTAGCGGTAGGATCCGGTGTGGCCGGAGCTGTACTGCTGGCCGAAGGCGTAGGTACTTCTGTCGGGGTGGGTGTAGGCGTAGCTTCCGTACCCCCGGTAGGCGTAGGCGACACCGTAGGCGTAGCTTCTGCCGGCTCCCCAGTGATAGTAATCGCACGGATACTGATCTGGCTGATCTTTTCAGGATCAATATTCGTAAATACTAAATTAACAGTGCGATCCAGCTGCTCTGCACTAATCTTAGCCGTGCAGGAGAGCAAGGTGTTTTCTGTTACCAGCGTACTGCTGGAACTGCCCGTACCGGAAAGGGACATTGTGATATTCTGCCCGCTGCCGTCCACAAGTTTTACCGATACCCGGCAAGAAACCGTAACGCTGCCGCCGTTTTCTCCCACAGCTTTTCAGACCGCGTCCGAAATATCCGCCTGCATTGTTGCACGCTCAGTAAAATCGGTCAGCCTATAGGTACCTCAGGAAGAAGAAACAGTACCGCTGTTAGCAGTGAACTTTA
>URTC01000233.1 GCA_900550765.1 uncultured Clostridia bacterium
TGTTTGCGGAGATCGAGGGCATTTCCAAAAAGCATATTCCCCGGAATGTGGAAGGTGCGATCAATGCAGTTGGATTACTGGTTCTCGTGGGGCTGATGGTACTGCTGGAGGTATCTAAGCTGTTTTAGGAAAGGCATTATGACAAAAACATTAAAAATAGGAAATATTACAATTGGCGGAGGCAGTCGAATCACAATTCAGTAGATGACTACGACGGATACAGCAGATGTTTTTTCTACTGCAGAACAAATTCACCGGCTTGAAGAGGCTGGCTGCGATATCGTAAGGGCGTCGGTCTATAATATGGAAGCCGCAAAGGCTTTTCGAAAAATAAAAGAACAAATTTCTGTTCCTCTGGTGGCGGACGTGCATTTTGATCATCGTTTGGCGATCGCTGCGGTGGAAAATGGGGCGGACAAGCTCAGAATCAATCCCGGAAATATAACAGATCCGGGGGCGATCCGGCATTTGGTAGAATGTGCTAAAACCTACGGTGTTCCGATTCGGATCGGCGTCAATGGCGGAAGTCTTTCCGCGGAGGTGCGCCGGCGTTTTGGCGAAGCTTCTGCCATGGCACTGGTGGCGAGTGCAATGGAGAATATTCGGCTGCTGGAGGCAGAACATTTTTATGAAATTGCCGTTTCGGTTAAATCGTCGGATGTGCGAACGATGATTGAAGCGTATCGGTTATTGCGTATGCAATGTGATTATCCTCTGAACTTAGGTGTTACGGAAGCCGGTTCAGCGGAGATTGGGGTTGTAAAAACCGCCGTTGGTATCGGAACTCTTATGTTGGAAGGGATAGGGGATACGGTTCGTGTATCCCTTACCGGGGATCCGGTACAGGAGGTATTTGCAGCGCAAAATATTCTGCGCAGCGTTGGGCTGTATACGGTGGGTGTGGAGGTGATCTCCTGTCCGATGTGTGCACGCACAAAAATTCCGTTGGAACGGATTGTGGCCGAGGTAAAAGCAGCTACAAAACATATAAGAACGCCGATAAAGGTCGCGGTAATGGGCTGTGTAGTGAATGGTCCCGGAGAGGCAAAAGATGCGGATATAGGGCTTGCCGGCGGCGGAGGGAATGGGGAAAAAGCGGTAGTATTCCGTAAAGGAGAGAGGCTGGCTTCGGGCGGGATTGCCCAGATGACACAGCTTTTGATACGGGAAATCATAAAAATGGCAGATACATAAAGAATCCGTTCTTTTAAAAGGACGGATTCTTTTGAACAAAAAGAAAGCACGTCGTTTCACGTGCTTTTCATACGAATTTTATTCTGCAGATATAATATAGTAATATACAGGCTGCCCGCCCGAAATCACTTCCACATCTGTTGAAGGATATTTCTCGTTTATGATTGCGGCAATTTCTTCAGCATCTTCTTGTGTGGTATCACTGCCATAATAAAGTGTGATCAAATCATTTTTCTGCGTCAAGAGTTTTTCAATCAGGGTAACAGTGGTATCTTTTAAATCTTCCCCGCAGCAGGCGATCGTACCTTCTGCAAGCCCTAAAATGTTGCCTTCATGAATGCTTTGGCCGTCAAATTCAGTATCGCGTACGGCGTAGGTGATATAGCCGGTAAGTACATCCCCGTAGCTTTGGGACATTGCCTCAAAGTTGGTTTGGCCATCCGCTTCAGGGTCAAAGGCAAGCAGCGTAGCAATTCCTTGAGGAATGGTCTTGGTAGGCACCACAAAAAGTTGTTTTTCTGTAAAATCCTGCGCTTGTTCGGCAGCAAGAATGATATTGGAATTGTTCGGCAGGATGATGACAGATTTTGCACAAACTTTTTTTACGGCATCGGCGATATCCGCGGTACTGGGATTCATTGTTTGCCCGCCGGTAACAATTTGGTCTACGCCTAAGTCTTTAAAAATATTGGAGAGTCCTTCTCCGGAGGAAACAGCAACGATACCGACCTGTTTCATTTCCGCAGCACGTTTCTCCTGCAGCTCACGATTCTGCTGTACCATGTTTTCGATTTTGATTCTATTTAATTCTCCCAATTCAAGGGCATATTGCAGAGCAGTACCGGGCGTGTTGGTATGCACATGCACTTTGATGAGTTCTGGATCACCAACAACTACAAGAGAATCACCGATGGCTGCAAGCTTATTTCTAAGAGCATCTACTGCTTTTTCATCTGCCTCCGGCTTAAGATTTTGAATAAAAAACTCGGTACAATAAGCAAACAAAATTTCATCCATTTCTGCTACTTCGTCTGCTGTGGAACGGCTGATAGCTTCTGCAGCAGGCTTTGAGAAAGAAAACGGCTGAATATTTTCCGGCAGATGCTCTCCGCGCACTACCGTTGCGAATCCGTGCATGATAGTCATAAGTCCCTGTCCGCCGGCATCAACCACACCGGCTTTTTTCAGCTGTGGAAGCAGCTCCGGTGTTTTTGCAAGCGTTTCTTCACCAATAGCGATAACATAGTCAAGTAATTCTACAAGGGTTGTGCTGGACGCATCATACCGTGATTTTTCGGCCATCGTGCGGATTACTGTGAGGATCGTACCCTCTTTGGGTTTCATAACGGCTTTATAAGCAGTTTCGGAACCTAAGCGGAGCGCCACTGCAAAATCAGCCGTAGTAGCGGCATCAGTAGTTTCAAATTGCTTGGCAAAACCGCGGAGAATCTGGGAAAGAATGACGCCGCTGTTGCCGCGTGCCCCTTTCAGTGCACCCCTTGACATGGCTTTTGCTACAGAGGGAAGGTCATTTTGTGTAAGTGCAGATACTTCCTGCAGCACTGACTGCATGGTGAGGGACATATTGGTTCCCGTATCCCCGTCCGGAACGGGAAAAACATTAAGGTCATTCAACTGCTGTTTGTTTACTTCCAGCAGGGAGGCTGCTGTAACGATCATTTCTTTTAGCAGAGCCCCGTCAATCGTATTTTAAATCACTGTTCTTTCCTTTCCGGCTTACACCCGTATGCCCTGGATAAGAACATCAACATTCTCTACCCTTAAGCCTGTTTGTGTTTCCACTGCATATTTTACTGCTTCAATTACGTTATGTGCTGCCGCTACCATGGATACGCCGTATTCGATAATAACGTGCAGTTCAAAACGTACACTGTCTTCTCCGGGATATACCTTAATGCCTTTGGTTAGGCTTTCGCGCTTTAAAAGCTCCGCAATCCCTTCCGCTGTGCTGGCAGCAGACATTCCTACAATTCCGGCGCAGTCACAGGCGGCAAGCCCTGCAATCGTGGCAAGAACGCCGTCGGAAATAGAAACACTTCCGAATAGATAATTCATATCAAAAACCTCCATCGTTGATTTTGTGCGTTTGTGCTGAATAAGAATAAAGACGGAATAATACGTATACGCACTGTTTATATATTACTATATATTCCGTGCAATGGCAAGTAAATTTTATATGTTTGCTTCTTTCAAAAACAGGATACACGTTACTATTATATTGAAATATAGCAAATAACATTCATAAAAGCAGAGGGATTTGTACGAAAAAATTCGACTGCAGCAGAACGCACATCAATAAGCGCACATGTTTTTTTGCATGTGCGCTTATAAAGTATACAAAACTCAGACCGCTACGATATTTACCAGCTTTTGCGGCACTGATACGATCTATTTTAT
>URTC01000234.1 GCA_900550765.1 uncultured Clostridia bacterium
AGAAAACCAAACCGGAGAACAAACGTTACCGATTCGTCTTCGTCAGCCTCCGTTTGTTCTTTCTAAGTTCCTGTACCCAAGGCCACAAATTTTTATCACTGATTGCTTCCTGCGTATTTAGAATAATCTGCTATTCCTCTTTCGGATACTCGATTACCTTATACACCTTGTAGCTGACGGCAGAGAAATTCCCGTTCACCGTACAGCCCGTGTACTCCAGGTTTTCCAAAATGTGGTCAATGGTATTTTCCCGCCGGCCATAAATATTCGCCGGGACCGGATTACTCGTTTTTTTCTGCAAAGGGCAGACACAAAGATGTTTCTCACTCTAATTGTTTTGCGATCTGCGTCGGGCCTTTCCCAGCAAGGCAAAGAGCGAATATCTTTACGATATTTTTAGAATTCGATTCTCAAACAACACCCTGTTTTCAGCGAAGTCTGAAAAAAATCTTTTTCCAAGAAAAAGTCCTTTCACTGAGAGGAAGCATTGAGGAACAGTAATAAAAAAACATAACCGCCAATAAGGGCGAGCGAGCAAAAGCCCCATAGGCGTTTCCACCCATGGGGAAGATGTCATTTATAGATTGCTTTTAGAACGAGAACCGATTTCACAGACGCTTTCCATAAGAATGGGCAGAAAGAGCGAGCATAGCTTTCTGCAAAAATGACGGAGGTAATCCCCTTCGGTATCCTTTTCATTTTCCGCTGGTTATCGCCCCATACCTTAACGTATGTTATTTATTTGCCGCCAACAAACAAAGCAGATCGGTTTCTTGAACAATCGATCTCTTGACCGTTGCTCCCTTTTGGGCTGTTAAAATTGCTTTCTAAGCCGGGGAGAGATCTTATCGGCTCGGAGACAACTTTTCTAAAGTAAAATATTGCTGAAGAAAAATCAGCCTATCGTCAAAGGCAGTTGAATCTGATTCCTAAGCTCTGATATGACGATCCGTCCGGTAGTATCGCCAATAGCCATTTGTATATATTATTCAATCTTTTCAAGCGTAGCAGAAAAAGTATCACTTATATTGCTAAGGATATCCATACCAGAATCAATATGTCCAAGAGAGATTAACCCGTTTGAGCTGCGGAAATCTTTATAAAAGATCGACAAATTCCCCCACGGAGCATACAGGCACAAATCACCCACATCAGGGTCAAACTCGTTTGGCTCTCCCTCTGTGGGAAGTTCATTATCCATATAAGCGATTTTTTCTATGCCGTTAAAATCCTCAAAGGTGAGTTCAAGAGGCAGCATATCATAAAGTGCATTAGCGGCAGGAGTATCATATAAGGTTACTGGAATTTCTTGTCCGTCTATTGTCAGCTTCAGTTTTCGTTCTCCTGTTTCAGGTGCTCCCGGCGTTTCAGTATGGCTTGATGTTAACTCTGGCTGTTGTGAATTAGCCGATTGATTTTCTGGAACTTCGGTGTTGTTTTGTATATCCGACTGCTCCTGCCCGGCACTTTGCTCGGAAACAGACGGCATCGTTTTCTGATCTGCACAGGCGACAAGACCGAAACACAGCAGCACACTTAAAAATAGTAAAATCCCTTTTTTCATTGCTGTTCCTCCATTTCAATATTGCAGTTATTTTCCACTGAACACCGGGAAAAAACTGTATTCACCGTAATCCTTGAAATCCAGTGCTTTTAAAACCTGCATATCTGCATTTGAAATTTCAAAATTCAGCTTGGCGTTATTCCGCATATGCTCTGCATTGGCAGTTTTGGGCAACGCAACCGTCCCTAATTTCAAGACATATTGAATACACAACTGCGGGACGGAAACACCGTATTTTTGAGCCATAGCCACAATCGTTTCATTTTTCAAGGCCTCTCCGTGTGCAATCGGAGAGTATGCCTCAACCACGATGTTCTGTTCTTTGCAATACGCAATCAGCTCAGCCGGTGTGTTTCCGATATGAATGAGAAGTTGATTTACCATTGGCTTGATTTTACAGTGAGAAAACAGGTTTTCGAGATCATCCATGAGGAAATTGGAAACGCCGATTGCTTTTGTTTTGCCTGCCGTATAAGCGTCCTCAAGCGCTTTCCATACCTGTATGTTTTCTTCAAAATAGCGGTTGTCGTCACGCCATTCCGCCCAAGGCTGGGGGCTGTGTATCAGCATAAGGTCAATATAGTCAAGCCCCATTTTATCAAGCGTTTCATCAATAGACTTAGCCGCTGCGTCATAAGTTTTTGCTTCTGCCGCCACCTTACTTGTGACAAAAAGTTCTTCTCTCGGAACACCGCAGGCTTGGATTCCGGCGCCAACGCCTCTTTCGTTACCATAGGCTTGTGCGGTATCAATATGACGATAGCCGATTTTTACAGCGGAAATGACTGCCTGATCTGCTTTATCATCGTCTATAAACCAAGTTCCAAGCCCCAACACGGGGATTTTTATACCATTCCTTAAAATTTGAAATTCCATTATGATTCCTCCGTTTTCTTCTTAAATTTTCGTATGAACTTTGTGCTGTAATGGGCAATAAAGATACAAAGCCCCATAAGCGCAAGATAATCGATATAAAACAAAATTTTCGGTTCACTGTAATCCAGAAATACAAACTCGCTTCTCAAAAACAAATAGGTCAGAAAATCTCTGCGGATAAATGCCCATACGCCATATCCGGCGATAGCCAATCCTACGATGAAAGCGATCATACTGCGGCTTTTGGCCTTGCTTTTTATCCCTGCCGCTTTTCGGACAATTCCTAAAATTAAATTCCAGTGCAGTCCTAAATGCAGGCTCATCAGGAGAAAGCCCCAATATGCTCCAAGAATGTGAAGCCGACGTGCCAAAGACATACCGCCGATTGTCGGCAGAAAGCCGAACACATAACGGGACATCACAATACCGCTATACATTTGAGCCAGCATAGAAACGAGTACGAGAACATCAATCACAAGCGTTGCAATACGCATGGCGTTGTATTTCCCTTTGAATAAGGTTTTGTGCCACTTCCCATTCAAAATATGATGAGCAATAAACAGCACGAACATTCCCGCTCCCACCCATTCATGGGGAACTTCTCCCCAAAACTGATAACCCATTAAGAAAAGCAGTGCCAGTGTCATTACAACATCGACGGCTAATTTGAGAATGGCTTTCGGTTTCATTGCTCCACCGCCTTACCCACACAGGCAATGGCGTTTAGGCTGCGGGGATAACCGATATAAGGCAGACACCCCGAAACAACACGAATCAAAAAGTCCTTGTCATTTCCCACATTCATATTTCCTTTTGCGTGAGCGACAAGCTGCGGTTCACAGCCCCCCTGTGCCATAAGAAAACAAAAGGTAATGAGTTCACGCTCTGCCAAATTAAGACCCTTTCGGGTATAGTAATCGCCAAAGCAGTTTGCCGCAAGCCAGCGGTTGATATGTCCTGTTTTCCAAGCCTCTTTCATATGTTCACCGAAAATTTCTGCCTGTACTTCGATTCCTTTTTCCAGCCTATTGGCAAGGGTAGTCGTTGCCTGTCCGTCCAGCGGAAGCTCTATGCCGCTCTCGGTCAATAT
>URTC01000235.1 GCA_900550765.1 uncultured Clostridia bacterium
ATCACTTCCGAGCTGAAGGGCTGAAGGCGTTTGCTGTAGGCTTCTTCCGTGATTGCTGCGTAAATGCATAATGCTTGTTGGAGCATGAGGTGGCACCTATCGGGTGCAATTTGAGTGGTACCGCGGGAACAGGAATTCTCCCGTCTCAAAGAAATTTGAGACGGGTTTTTTTATTTTAATTGAGGAGGAAATACTATGAATTCTATCGAAACAAAATTAAGCGAGGTCGCAAAACGGATTCGGGAGCTTCGTGAAATTGAAGGGTTCAGCACAGAGGAAATGGCGCAAAAAACCGAACTGAGCACCGAAGAATATAAAAACTATGAAAACGGAAGCACCGATCTTCCCTTTACCTTTATTCACAAATGTGCGTTAGCTTTTAATATTGAAATGGTCGATCTGATTCAAGGCAGCAGTGCCAATCTTTCTTCCTACCAGGTAGTGCGCGGCGGCAACGGTCAGATAACAGTGGACGAGGACGGCATTATGATAAAAAATCTTGCCCCAAAATTCCGCAATAAACTTTCCGAGCCCTATTGGGTACGCTATGAATATTCCGAAGAACAGCAGAATAAGCCTATTCACACTACCACCCATTCCGGCCAGGAATTCGACTATATCGTCAGCGGCCGCCTGAAAGTTCAGGTAGGGTCCCATACCGAAATCCTTTCCGAGGGCGACAGCATTTTTTATGATTCCTCTACCGAGCATGGCATGATTGCCGTAGACGGCAAACCGTGTACTTTTTTAGCGATTATTTTAGCCGGCGAAGATACGCAAGACGAAAAAGCGTTAGGTAAAACGATCGCGGCTGCCCGTCAAAGCGTAAGCCTGCTGGCAGAAAAATTCATAAAGACAACAGAGGATGAAAACGGCAGTCTGCAAGCCGTACGCTTTGAGCATGAAAATTCGTACAACTTTGCTTTTGATACAGTGGACGCCATTGCCGAAAATTATCCGGATAAGCTGGCTATGCTGCACATTGACAAAAACCATATCGAACGCCGCTTTACCTTCAAGGACATGAAGCGAGCCAGCGCACAGACAGCCAATTATTTCAAAAGTCTGGGCATCAAACGCGGCGACCGTGTCATGCTGGTGCTAAAACGGCATTATCAATTCTGGTTTTCGATCCTAGCGCTGCATAAAATAGGTGCCATAGCGATTCCGGCAACCAATCAGCTGCTGGCGCATGACTTTGAATACCGCTTTAACGCCGCAGGCGTTTCCGCCATTGTATGCACTGCCGACGGCGATGTTGCGAACCAGGCCGAAGAAGCCTTTGGTACTTGTCCGCAGGTAACCACCCGCATCTTAGTAGGCGCCAAACGAGAGGGCTGGCATGATTTTGACGAGGAATATAAACTCTTCAGCGGCAAATTTGAGCGAGAAGAAAACGGTCCCTGCGGCGAGGATACCTCTCTGATGTTTTTCACCAGCGGTACTACCGGATATCCAAAAATTGCCGCACACAGCTATAAATATGCATTGGGACACTTTATAACAGCTAAGTATTGGCACTGCGTGGAGCGCGACGGCCTGCATCTGACGATATCCGATACCGGTTGGGGCAAGGCGCTTTGGGGTAAGCTTTACGGGCAATGGCTGGCCGAAGGCGCCGTATTCGTCTATGACTTTGACCGTTTCGATGCCCATGATATCTTGCCGATGTTTGAAAAATATCATATCACCACGTTTTGTGCGCCGCCTACCATGCTGCGCATGATGATCAAAGAAGATCTTTCCAAATATGATCTCTCTGGGATCCATCATATGACGACCGCAGGTGAAGCACTGAATCCTGAAGTATATCGCCAATTCGAGCAAGCTACAGGCCTGAGTATCATGGAGGGCTTCGGCCAAACGGAAACTACGCTGACAATCGCCAATCTTGCCGGAATGAAACCCAAAATCGGCTCCATGGGAAAACCCTCACCGCTCTATGATATAGATCTGGTTGCTGCCGAGGGCCATTCGGTTCCCGTAGGGGAAAACGGTGAAATTGTCATTCGTACGGACAAAACTTCTCCCTGCGGCCTCTTTCAAGGGTATTATCACGATCCGGAGCGCACCCAAGAAGTTTGGCACAACGGCATGTATCACACCGGTGACGTGGCCTGGCGCGATGAAGACGGCTATTTCTGGTATGTAAGCCGAGTAGATGATGTAATCAAATCCTCCGGATACCGTATCGGTCCGTTTGAGATTGAAAATGTGATCATGGAACTGCCCTATGTATTGGAGTGCGGTGTCTCAGCTGCACCGGATGAGATCCGCGGTCAGGTAGTAAAAGCCAGTATCGTACTCACAAAAGGTACCGAGCCTACCGAAGAGCTGAAAAAAGAGATTCAAACCTATGTAAAAACACATACGGCGCCGTATAAGTATCCCAGGATCATTGTCTTCCGAGACGAACTGCCCAAAACAATATCGGGAAAAATACAGCGCAACAAACTGTAAATTCCAGCATCCACAAGGCTGCAAAATTTTTATTTTTTGCTTGACATTTAATTGGAATATGATATAATCATCATTATAAAAGGCGTTGACGAAGAGGGCGCGGTTTATGATCTGTAAGAGAGCCAGCTGTTGGTGCGAGCCGGTCAGATACACTCCGTGCAGGTAGCTTCTTAGCCGGAAGGAAGAAAGCCAAAAGCAAGTAGAACCTTCCCGTGATTGCTGCGTTAATGCATAATGCTTGTTAGAGCATGAGGTGGCACCTATCGGGTGCAATTTGAGTGGTACCGCGGGTTAATATTTTTTTAGCTCGTCTCAAGGATGATTCTTTGAGACGGGCTATTTTGTTTCTCAAAGATCTACAGCACCAAAAAAGGGAGGATTTTTATGAAACAGACTACAGGATTAGAACTAACCATCCGGGAGATGGCCAAACGCATCAAAACACTGCGGGAAATCGAAGGTGCCTCTATTGAAGAAATGGCTGCGCGCGTAGGCGTAAGCACTGAGGAATACGCTGCCTGCGAAACCGGTGAAAGTGATTTAAACTTTGCTTTTATCTATCGGTGCGCCCTTGCTTTCGGTGTGGATGTTACGGACATCATTCAGGGCTCAAGCCCCACGCTGACTTCCTATGACCTGACCCGTGCCGGACAGGGCCAAAAAATTCAAAAAGCGCACGGTATGACCTATTATAATATGGCCGCAGCCTATAAAAACCGTATTGCCGAGCCTCTTTACGTTCGTGAGGCATATTCCGAAGAACAGCAGCATACGGATATCGCTTTAACTACCCACAAAGGACAGGAGTGCGACCTTGTGATCAGCGGACGGCTGAAGGTGCAGATCGGCGCACACAGCGAAGTACTGTCCCCCGGCGACTGTATTTATTACGATTCCTCTACCCCCCACGGCATGATCGCCGTAGGCGGAAACGACTGTGAATTTTACGCCATCGTTCTCAACCCCTCCGGCGAAGCCGAAACCGAACGCGTAAGCGCTACGGAGGATATTACCGGCTACCGGCAGGCTCCCGAGCTCCGGATTTATGAAAAT
>URTC01000236.1 GCA_900550765.1 uncultured Clostridia bacterium
TGCGGAATGCATGGCAGCGCAGGCACAAATTCCATGGCGAAAGCTTTTGGAAACCGTATGGGCGTTCCTATCGGTGCCGGGAAGATTTCTTCAAGGGCTGGAAAAGCTGCGTCAATATCCTGTTGATATTACACTGGAAAATTATGTGTGGAATAATCGCGCTGAAGAACAATCCGCATTGCTGGACAAAAGGGGAACAAGCCCTTTATTGATGCAGCGGAGTGGGAATGTTTTCTTGCAGAACGCGTTGCGCATATGGAGCAGTTGATTGCCTGTGGAAAATAAGCATAGACTGAAACTATTTTTTTAAAGATGCCCCATGGTGTTTGTAAAACTATGGGGCGTCTTTGTATTTTCGGATTTTATACTTTTTCAAAATATTTTTCGATAATATTATACAAAAACGTTGATTTTATCACAAATAACAGTAGACAAATTATGGAAAATGTTACATAATTATGTTGAGGTGGTTAAAAATGATGTATGGCGCTTATAAAAATTCCCGCAACTTAAGTTGGAATATTTTAATAAAAGAAAAAATTATCAAGCTTCCGGTCAATATTATAGATTTATGCCGCCATATGGGGATAGCTGTTAAATATTATGAATCAACAGATGATAATGACGGAAAAAGCATGATCCTTAACGGAGTTCCTGTTATATTGGTTGACAAAAAATGCAGCGTTCAGCGGCAACGGTTTACTGTAGCACATGAGCTGGGACATATTTTGTTAGGACATGTAGGCAAATGTGCTCTTTTCAATCGGGAACCATCTTCAACGGATGTGCCTATAGAGCAGGCAGCAAATATTTTTGCAAGCAGACTGTTGGCTCCGGCATGTGTTCTGTGGGGGAAAAATATCCATACTGCTTCTGAAATTTCTGATTTGTGCGGGATCAGCAGGCAATCCGCTGAGTATAGAATGGAACGGATGAATGTACTGTATCAGCGCAACAGATTTCTTACATCGCCGTTGGAACGACAAGTATATGAACAGTTTAGACCTTTTATAGAAGATCTTCCGGAGGAACATCGGGCAAATTTATGATTTCCTCTATTTCTTTTTCGGACATATATTTTTCTTCAAAGTTACCATTTCGTGCGGCAATTTTCACTTTGTGCAATTTTTCGGCAGTTTTTGAACGTGTATTTTCTTCGGCTACATTTAACAATGTATCGACGGCGCTTTGCATTTCAGGTTTTTGGCGGTAAGCCGTTATTACTTTTTTTTCATGCGCAGAGAGCGGAAAGTCTGAGAAACTCGTTTTTGTATTTTTTGAGGATTCTTCGGTATGGTATCCCATCAATTCTATAGGAGAAATCTTTAATGCTTTGGCAAATGCTTCTATTTTCGATTGCGTTAAATCGTTTTCTCCGGATTCTATTTTGGTTATAGTCGAGCGGGAGGTATAACCTAATTTATCGGCAAGTTCTTGTTGAGACATTTTTAATTCTTCTCGTCTAAGACGAATATTTTCATAAAGCTTCATTTTAAATTTTCCACCTCAATATATATAATACAATGATGTTGAATTTTGGTCAACATCATTTTTTCTTTTAAAAAGATGTTGACAAAAAATCACGAATGTGGTAATATCTGTATGTGATTAATTATCAACAAGAAGGGAATGTAAAAAATGACAAATACTATATTGTTAAAAGATGCGATGGAGCGGAACGGGTTAGAGTTGAAAGATATAGCAGAACAATTAGAGATCAGTACGGATAGTTTGCATCGAAAAATACAAAATAAAAAAGAGTTTAAAGGCAGTGAAATCGGAGCATTAGTCGATATTTTACATCTTTCATCGAAAGAAATCAAGGAAATTTTTTTTGAATAATAAGTGATTAAAAATCAACGTCTTGCTAAAAATTGTTTTTGAACAGCAGATATATGTGATTTTTCAGAACGTATTGGTTATATATGGAATATTGCAAAGAGCACTATGCTAAATTGGGAGAATTGATAAAAAAAGAACAAGGTGCCGTAAGCGGCATATATTAAATTATCGGTTTTGAATCTAAGGGCGAAGCTGTAGATGCATCATGGCACATATGGTATATTACAACGGTAGTTCCTGTACTGGGGATATTTGCTGTGCGGTATATAGGCGCTGCGGCAATCTGTACAGAAAAGGATTCAGGATATCCGGTAACAATAAAAATACTGTCAATAAGTTAAGAAGGAGAGAGATTCCGTGTATCAGTGCAGTAAATGTGAAGGGGTGTTTGACGTACCGCATGGGCGTTATGAGTATTATACAGAAAGCATAGCGAAGTATGAGGAATGCTGT
Organism: uncultured Clostridia bacterium; assembly: GCA_900550765.1. Classification (GTDB taxonomy): domain Bacteria; phylum Bacillota; class Clostridia; order Christensenellales; family QALW01; genus UMGS1322. Next base: position 2,296 of record URTC01000236.1, read on the forward strand.
CCGTATTGTGAAAGTTCGGAATTTGACGAGTTACAGCGGTGCAGTCGGTGCGGGGATATCTGTATGGAAAGCGAGCTGACGGAGTGTTTATGTATGGCATGCGAAAAGGAGATACAGGAAAAAGTAACCGGATTTTTTCGGCAGTTTCAGGAAAATGAACTTGATTATATTTTTGAATCGGGAATCTTAGAGAGAATATGAAGCATACCGGAAAAAGCGCAGAAAGCAAATCTGCTGGACAGAAAGGAGATAGATAGGCCTTAGCTGGTTGGGAAATGAAAGAATAGATGAAAGCGGTTAAAACATAGGAATATTTTTGCAAGGCGATTATATAAGGAGGAGATTGAAAATGCCTGAAAAGAAAAGCTTTGTCGTATACCATTCATACAGAGAATGCTTTAAAGATTTCAGTGACGAAGAAATTGGGCAATTATTTAGGGCAATGCTTGAATACAGCCAAAAGGGAGAAGTACCAGAGATGTCGAAACCTCTGAAAGTAGCCTTTCGTTTTATCAGGCTGCAGATGGATGCGGATGAGGAAAAGTATACAAATGAGTGCAAAAGACGGTCGGCAGCAGGTGCCAAAGGCGGCGCACCTATGGGAAACCAGAATGCAAAGAAAAACAAGCAAAAACAAGTAGAGGTTGTTTTAGAGGAAATGAAACAAACCGAACAACCTGAGGATGAGGATGAAAAGGAAGGATTACCTAATGGTAATCCAAAAGAAAGAGAGAAAGAAAAAACGGCCTATAAGGAATGTAAAAGAGATTACGGAGAGTTTAAAAAGGTGATGCTGTCAGAAGAAGAGTATGCAAAGCTGGTAGAGCGAATGGGAAAAAGCAGCTGTGAGGATTATATTGCGCAGTTAGATGGATGGCTTGCAGAAGGAAATGTAAAAAAAAATCATTACGTAACGATATTGAATTGGTGGCGAAGGAATGAAAATGAACGCAGAGCGAAAGAAAAATATTTTTCTAAAAAGTGTTCTGAACAGGGGGAGGGGTATGGTGAAGGTATTTATACTGATCTGGACAAGCTGGAGGTGTAAAGGAGAGCGGGTATGAAATAGCGGAATAGACGAGGATTTGCAGGAGACATATGAAAAAGGTCAATATTATCATCAGGTAATCTCGTTGATATTGAAAGATATAAACGGGTGAAATGTATGGAGGAGAAA
>URTC01000237.1 GCA_900550765.1 uncultured Clostridia bacterium
AAAAAATGTCATGTCTGTCGATCCGCAAAAGAAGCTTAATTCCTACGGAAAAGGAAAATATTTGCTCCGGCACGCTTTCGAGGGTGCGTATCTTCCCTTTGATATTCTCTACCGTGAAAAAGCTGCTTTTTCCGACGCCGTAGGGCATTCAATGGTTGATTATCTGAAAGAATATGCAGAGAGCCGTTATACGCAAAAAGAATATGAGCAAAACCGCCTGCGGTACATGCATGCCGCACCGTTTACAAAAGAATCTCTTCTTTATCGTGAAATATTTGAAAAATATTATCCCGGACAGTCTCAAATGATCACCGATTTCTGGATGCCGAATAGAGCCTGGGAGGGCTGCGATGTAAACGATCCTTCTGCCAGAGTCCTTTCTAACTACGGTGAAAGCGGAAAATAATAAAAACAGGTGCATTCCTGAAAAAGGGAGCCGGCAGTACGGCTCCCTTTTTTTACTTTAAAACTTTTTGCTGTTAAAATAATAAAGACAGCCTATTTGCGGACAACTACGGCATGCAGCATATAATGATCCGAATATGCAAACGGTTCCATTGCAACAGAATGTCCGCTCCAGCCCGAGGATAGAATAATATTATCCGGTCCCAGGTGATAAGGATAAAACGTTTCAAAGTATTGTTCAAAACTGTTCAAAGGCGTTGCGTCGGGAAATATTTCAAATTCCTGGTAATCCGACGTATTAAAATCTCCGGTAATTACGTATTCCTGTGTTTTTGCGAGTTCCTGCGCAATCTCCTCCAATTGCTTTTGCCGAATATTTGTATTCCTTCCAAAAGTTAAATGTGTTACAAAAAAATCAATAAACTCCGTACCAATGCGAAGAACCGCATGGCCAAGAACACGCTGCTCTGTCCCTTGGGAATAGAGCAAAACTGTTTCAAAGCTTATAATCTCATAGCGGCTTAAAACTGCAACGCCATATTCGCCGCCTTGAAAATCCAAAGCTTTGGCAAACGCATAATACGGACAGCCCGCCGCCTCCGCAATTTTCTGCAGCGCATCCTGATATCCGATACGCTCCGTTTTTTGATCCACCTCCTGCAAACCTATTACGTCAATACCAAGTTCTGCAATTTTTTTGCCTATCAGGGAATAATCATAATTCACCATTGCGCCATGCTGAATATTATACGTAGCAACATGTAAGCTAAGTGCTTCTCCCGGTGCTGCAGGTGCAACCGTCGATCCAGAAGCTTCAGTGGTTAAAAGTTCTATATCATCATGCGGCTTTGTACACGCCGCTAAAAGCAATACGCTAATCATTAAAATTACTGCAGTTACAATTTCTTTTACGCTTCTTATCCGCCTATACATTTTTCCTCCTTGCTTTCAAATATACGCAAAATTCTATATTTTTCTCTGTGTAATTTTGCAATCGGATTTGACCAGTGAATTTTCAGTTATGATTTCACCGATTCTATCCGCAGTAATAAACCCTGACCGCGGATTTTTTACCGAAAGAATCTCTCCGTTGATCTCGGCCTCTACTTCAGAATATTCAAACGCAAGATCTGTTTGTTCCATAGTGCAGTTGATCAGCTTCAGTTTTTTGCAGTAGCATAAAGGCTGTGTACCGATAATCCGGCAATTTTCCAAGGTTAATCCTTCGGAATACCATCCTAAGTATTCGCCCTTTACCGTGCTGTTCCTTACCGTTACATTTTTGCTGTGCCAGAATGCGTCCTTGGTATCCAGCACCGATGCCTCAATTTCGATCTCTTTTGTATATTGAAAAGAATATTTGCCATGCAAATCCAAGGAGTGTATCCCGATATCTCTGCTTTCAAACAAAAAATATTCCGATTCAATCCGGCAGTCTTTACTTTTGAGTTTTCTGCACCGCCACCCAAATTCAGGGGAAAGAATTTTACACTTCTCTAAAGTAACATTCTCACATTCCCGCAGACACTTTACGCTTAAAATTTCGGTATCGGCAATTTTCCCTTCCCTGCAATACCAAAGAGGGGCTCGTGCGGTTTCTTCCATTTTTGAATTTTCAACCAAAAAATCCCTTGCATGCCAAAGCGGATACCGCAACGCAAACCTGCAGCCAGTTACCGCAATATGCCGGCACTCCTTTAAGGCAGATTCTCCATCAGCGGCACCGGCAAAAGTACAATTTTTAACCGTTGCCTTCTGTAAATGATATAATGCCCGTTCTTCCTCATATATTTTATTTTCAATCTGCATAGATACTCCTTATATCATGAACCATATTTTGTTGTTTTTATCATAGCACTTAGAGTTGACTCCAAGTCAAGCTTTATTTTTTATTTTCACCGTTTTTTCATTTTACTATGAATAGCAAAAAAGCGGCAGGAAAACGCATGCTAATACAAAACGGCCCGAAAGGAAATTCCCTCAAGCCGTTTTAAATATTGTTTCAACAAACGAAATCCTTCGATCCATCCTATAAAAAACAATTTGGATGTTTTATAAAAGCAACCGCAAAACAGCTTTTTACCTAAAAAAAATACCCTGCTGAAAAAGCGCAGGGTATAAACCTTAAATAAAAAAGCAGATTGCACTAAGCAAACAAAACGCACCTATCCAAAGGCCGATTACCAATCCGACAGGGTTTTTAGGCACAGGTGGAAGCACATCCGCCGGCGGCATGGAAGGAGCCGCTCTATGCCCACAGTAAGCACAAACACTGCCTTGATTCATAATTTGTCCGCAAGTAGGACATGAAACCTTTTTTAATTGTTTTCCGCAGTTCCTGCAATATACCGCGTTAATTGGATTGAATGCGCCGCAGCGGCAAAATTCTGCCGGTTCCTTCGCAAGCTGCTTCCCACACTGGCGGCAGAACCGCGCATCCGGCGGATTTACCATTCCACAAGTACAAATTCCGCTCTTTTCTGCCTGCGCAATTTTTTTTCCGCACATACTGCAGTACACGGCTCCTGTTTCATGTACAGCGCCGCAACGGCAATACTCTTGCTCTTCACTCCAGCCGCAGCGATCGCACACTGTCAGGCTATCCTCATAAATACGTCCGCAATTAGGGCAAATTTTCACGTTATTTCCTCGATTCCTTTTATTCTATGTTCCCGGGCATAATAGAATAAACACTGCTGTGCAAATCCGGCATAGCTGCCGAAAGTTTCATAAGCAAACTGCTCGATTTCCGCCTTAGACGCCGATTTTTTTAAATACAGCGTTTCCATCACCTTTTTTATCCAGGTATCCACCGGAAAAGCCTGCGTATATCCCAGGCCGAAAAGCAGAATGCAATCAGCCACCTTCGGGCCGACTCCTTTTAACACAAGCAATTGTTCCTTAGCATCATCATACCCGCATTTTTGCAGTCTGTCAAGATTGATTTTTCCCTCCAGCTTATTTTTTACAATCTCTTCCAAATATCCGGCTCGATAACCGCAGCCCAACGCCGCATACTCTTGAGCCGAAACATCTTTCAGCTGCTCCGCCGTAGGAAAAG
>URTC01000238.1 GCA_900550765.1 uncultured Clostridia bacterium
AGAATGGATCAACGCCGCAATAATTGCAAGTTTCTGCTTCATCCCGTGCGAGTAGGCGCTGATTGGCTGTGCCAAATCCGCGGTAAGCTCAAAGGTCTCGGCATACTGCTGAATTTTTTCTTCCCGTACGCTTTTGGATATGCCGAAAACATCAGCGATAAAATTCAAATACGCAATTCCTGATAAAAATTCATATAAATCCGGATTATCGGGAATATAGGCCATTGCAGCCTTGCATGTTTCAGGCTCCTGCACGATGGAGGTACCATTAATAAAAATTTCACCGGTATCAAAAGGAGTAATCCCGCAGCAGCATTTGATGGTTGTGGTCTTCCCCGCGCCGTTATGGCCGATAAAGCCAAAAATTTCTCCCGGTTTTATTTCCAGAGTCAAATCGTCTACAGCTTTCTTATTGCCATAGGTTTTAGTCAAATGTTCTATTTTAAGCATTTTTTCCTCCTAAAATCAATCGATATAAAATAACGAACTCGAAAAATTGAGTTCGCTGTTTTTTGCTATTTAAAATTTACTTCTTTGCCGTTGCTTATTTTAAAAGCTACCGTTCTTCCTGAAGCAAGCTCCATCACAAACAAATTTTTTTCCAAGGAATACCCTGACATATTACCTCTGGAAACACGCCAGATATCCTGCGCTTCATCATCCTTTACGATAACGCCCTTTTTATGCACCATAAATACCATGCCTTTGTTTGCAATATAAAAAAAGTCAACAAAATCACTGGGCATAGGGATAATAGAGCGTACCTGTCTTGCTGCGATATCAAAAGCAACTACAAAATTATCCGCGCCGACAAAAAGCATATTATTCTCGGTAGAAAGAATATGTGGTTCCTTATTCGTTGCGGTTAAAAGCCCAAGGCCAAAATATTCACCGGAATCCGGATCCGTCACCGCGATCATGTTCCACGCATTTTCGGTACCTTTTTTCTGCCCGGCAAAAACACTGCCGGCCTCGCACAGCAGCAGATCCCGCTCCAAGGCATCATAATTATTATAGGTTTTAGTGCGTACATCCGTAGTACCTAATGTAAAAATCATTTTTATTTACCTCACAATTGACTCAAGTAACAACTATATTCTACCAAAAAGCAGATATAAAGTCAAACATCATTTTACAGTGGCTTTCTTTTAGGCGTTCCAGCCTGCCGTGGGTATTTCTTCTGCATTGCTTTTGTTTTTTTTACTGCTATAATAAAATGCTGCCGGTTCTCTAAATCTGCAGTATATATTTTTTCTGCCGCGGCGCCCAACTCCATCAGCGCATTTTTTGCTTCTTCCAGCTCCTGTGCAAAGGCAGGCCCTTTCCATGCAAGCATATACCCGCCCGTTTTTACAAAAGGCAAAACATATTCACTCAGTACATTCATTCTTGCTACTGCCCGTGAAAAGACACAGTCAAAGTTTTCACGCAGTCCTTTTGTATGTGCCAAATCTTCACTTCGGCCATGTATTGTATTGATATTACTCAACCCCAGCCTGCTCTTTAATTCATCTAAAAAAATCAATCTTTTTTTAAAGAATCAATCAGTGCCACCTGAATATCCGGCCGCGCAATCGCCAAAGGTACCCCCGGAAAACCAGCCCCTGTACCGATGTCGGCACAGATGGCATTGGGAATTAGTTCCGGTAAATGCATAGCGGCAAGGCTATCGATAAAATGCATATCGATAATTTCCTGCTTTTGCGTCAAGGCAGTTAAATTGACCTTTTTGTTGTATTCCAGCAAAAATGTGCAGTAAATCTTAAACTGCTCTTTCTGCCGGGGGCTCAGGCAGATGCTGTTCCGCTGAAACGAAGCATCAATCATATCCAAAAGCTCATCCATGTTCCGCTCCCTTCTCCAGTGCCACCAGCAGTACGGCAATATCTGCCGGCGAAACCCCACTAATTCGGCTTGCCTGACCAATTGAAACCGGCCTCTGCTTTGTCAGCTTTTGCCGTGCTTCTAACCGCAGGCCCAAAATCGCAGAATAATCTATATCGTCCGGCAGCAGTTTTTTTTCAAGCTTCTGCATTTGCGCAATCTGTATTTCTTGTTTTTTTAAATACCCTTCATATTTTATATCGGTTTCTACCGTTACTGCTTCGCTGTCCTCTAATTCTATGAGAGCAGGCAAAACATTTTGCAGGTCACGGTAACAAAATTCCTTTCGCCGCAACAGTTCTTCACCGCTGAGCGGTCACGGGGGTTATTCCAACTTCTTCGCTGCAAACAGCGCTTATGTATGCGCAAAAGAAGGTTTTATAGCTCTCAGCTGCCTTGCGGCTTTCTCTTGCCTGGCCGTTTTTTCTAAAAAAGCAGCATAGTGCTTTTCATCCACTAAACCTATGCGTCTTCCAATCGGCGTCAAGCGCAGGTCGGCATTATCCTGCCGCAGCTTCAAACGGAATTCTGCGCGTGAGGTCATCATCCGATACGGCTCATTGGTACCTTTTATCGTCAAATCATCCACTAAAACGCAAATATAGCTCTCTGCTCGGGAAAGAATCAACGGCTCCTGTTCTTTGACAAAAAGAGCGGCATTAATCCCCGCCAGCAATCCCTGGGCGGCTGCTTCTTCATATCCGGAGGAACCGTTAATCTGTCCTGCGCAATACAGCCCTTTTATATCTTTAACGCCCAACGTAGGAAAGAGTGCTGTCGGATCGATGCAATCATATTCAATCGCGTAACCGGGACGTACCATTTCCGCATGCTCAAGGCCTGGAATCGTATGGATCATCTCCAGCTGTACCTCCGCCGGTAAAGAAGAAGAAAGCCCCTGCAGATACATTTCGGTAGTATAGAGTCCCTCCGGCTCCACAAACAGCTGGTGCCGCGGCTTATCTGAAAATTTTACGATTTTATCCTCAATGCTGGGACAATACCGGGTACCGGTACCTTTGATATTTCCGCTGTACATCGGCGAGCGGTGTAAGTTCTCCAATATGATTTTATGTGTTTTTTCATTGGTATATGTTAAATAACAGGGACGCGGCGACTGCACAGCTTCTTTGGACAAAAAAGAAAAGCTGTACGGAACATTTTCCCCCCATTGTTCTTCCATTTTTTCATAATCTAATGTGTTGCCATCCACGCGGGCAGGGGTTCCCGTTTTAAATCGTTGCAGAGGAATTCCCAAAGCTTTTATAGAATCCGAAAGGAATCTGGCGTTTACAAACCCGGAAGGGCCGCATGCGCGCTCCCATTCCCCGGTAATAATCCTGCTCTTTAAATATACTCCTGCGGCAATAACAACGGCCTGCGCTTCATAAATCGCACCCATTGCAGTTTTTACTCCTGTAACACAGCCATTTTTCGTCAGGATATCGGAAACTTCATCTTGCTTTAAGCTAAGCTGTTCCTGCTCTTCCAATACTTTGCGCATAAAAAGCTGATAGGCCATTTTATCCGCCTGACAGCGCAGCGAGTGTACTGCAGGTCCCTTGCTGGTATTAAGCTT
>URTC01000239.1 GCA_900550765.1 uncultured Clostridia bacterium
CCGCTCCTGTGCATCCTCCAAGACTTCACGGGAATGCATTTCCAAATGGTTGGTCGGCTCGTCCAAAAGCAAGGTGTTGCTGCCGGAGAGGGAAAGGCGGCAAAGAGCACAGCGCGCCCGTTCTCCGCCGGAGAGTACCTTTCCGGGCTTAAATACATCTTCACCGAAGAACAGCATTGCCGCACAGCGGGAACGCACCTGTGTTTGGTTCAGTTTCCGATTGCCGGCCCAAACCATATCCATTACCGTTTCATCTCCCATAAAAGCCTTATGCCCCTGCTCATAATAGCCGATATCTACGTTTATCCCCCGCAGAATTTCTCCTTTGTCCGGCACCTGCTGTCCTGTCAGCATGCTTAACAGCGTTGTTTTTCCGGCACCGTTAGGGCCGATAATCACAATTTTCTGTCCCTGCCTGATCTCCGCATCAAAATTTTGAAACAATGTCTTTTGACCAAAGCTTTTGGATAAATTTCTGATTAAAAACACATCGCCGCCGGAAGTACGGTTACACGTAAAATGCAAGCGCATATCCTCATGCTGCCGCGGTGCCTCAATCAATTCCATACGGGCAAGGGCCTTTTCACGGCTCTCCGCCGCACGAATGGATTTTTCACGGTTAAATTGCCGGAACCGAGCAATAATCGCGCGCTGCCGGCGGATCTCTTCCTGCTGCCGGTCAAACTGATTCTGCGTAATGCGCAGCTCTTCCTCCCATTTCCGACAATAATCCGTATAATTTCCCTTAAAGAAACGCAGCCTGCCGTTCTCGATCTGGGCTACACCGGTGCAGAGCTTATCCATCATATACCGGTCATGCGAGATCAGCAGCACAGTACCGTCAAAGCGGGCAAGGTAATCGGTAAGCCATTGCGCTGCCTCTAAGTCCAAATGGTTCGTCGGCTCGTCCAACAGCAAAACATCATTGTTTTCCAGCAAAAGCCGGGCCAAAGCAAGCCGTGTTTTCTCCCCGCCGGACAGCGTATCCACCGGCTTATCCCAAAAAATTTCGCCAAGGCCCAGTCCCTTCAAGACACCGTGCAGCTGGCTGCGCCAGCCGTAGCCGCCCAGAGCTTCATATTCATCTGCCGCACGCTGATATTTTTCCCCCAGTGCTTCCAAATCCTCTCCCAAGGCCATTTGCTGCTCCAGCCGGCGCATCTTCTCCTCTGCCGCAAACAGCGGTTCAAAGCTCTTCTGTGCCTCCTCCAGCACGGTATGGCCGCCGCCGGCCTGATGCTGCTGCTCTAAATATCCCAAGCGGCAGCCTTTGGCCACGGAAACCGTACCGCCTGTATACTCCTGCCGCCCTAAAATTACGCGCATCAGGGTAGTTTTGCCAGCGCCGTTTTGTCCGGTAAGTCCCACACACTCGCCTTTTTGCACGGTAAAAGTGGCATCTGAAAAAATCTCGCGGCCTTCAATGGCCACAGATAAATGATTGATATCGATTAGGATCATATTTTTCTTCCATTACTCTATGTAAAATACCAAAAAATCCGCCTTAAAGCATTAAGGCGGATTTCCGGATTATTTTGCATACTCAACCTTTCGTGTTTCACGAACGACATTAACTTTGATTTGGCCCGGATACACCATATCGGTTTCAATACGCTTGGCAATATCCTTTGCCATCAGTACCGTAGCCTCCTCGGAAACCACCTCGGGCTTAACAATGATTCTAATCTCACGCCCCGCCTGCACTGCAAAGGATTTTTCAACCCCTTCAAACGAATTGGCGATCTCCTCCAGCTGCTCCAGCCGCTTAATATACGCCTCCAGCGTTTCCCTTCTGGCGCCGGGCCTTGCACCGGAAATCGCATCGGCCGCCTGCACCAACACGGCTTCAACCGTCTGCGGCTCAATATCATTATGATGCGCTGCAATGCAGTGAATCACCTCGCTGCTTTCACGGTATTTTTTTGCAAGATCCACACCGATCTGAATATGGGTCCCCTCTACCTCATGATCAACGGCCTTACCGATATCATGCAGCAGCCCGGCACGTTTGGCAAGGGCAATATCCGCACCGAGTTCTCCGGCAAGCAGCCCCGCAATATAAGAAACCTCCAAAGAATGCTTGAGCACATTCTGTCCATAGCTTGTCCGATATTTCAGACGGCCCAATATTTTTACCAATTCAGGGTGAATGTTATGGATCCCCGCGTCAAACACGGTGGCTTCACCGGCCTCTTTGATCTGCTGCTCCACCTCGCGCCGCGCTTTTTCTACCATATCTTCAATCCGGGTAGGATGAATCCGGCCGTCAACAATCAGCCTCTCCAGTGCAATACGCGCAATATCCCTCCGTACGGGATCAAACCCGGAAAGAATAACAGCTTCCGGTGTATCGTCAATGATCAATTCCACGCCCGTAGCGGTTTCAATTGCCTTGATATTGCGGCCCTCCCGGCCGATAATGCGGCCTTTCATTTCATCATTGGGAAGTGCCACAACAGAAACCGTTGTTTCCGCCACATGATCAGCCGCACAGCGCTGAATGGCCATTGTAATAATATTACGGGCAATTTTTTCTCCGTCCGCTTTAGCCTGGGCCTCGATATCCCTTACCAGAATCGCCGCATCATGCCGTGCCTCATTCTCCACTGATTCCACCAGTGACTGTTTCGCCTCTTCACTGGTAAGACCGGCTACTTTTTCAAGCTCTGCCCGCCTGCGGCTGTTCAACTCCTCCGCACTGGCTAAATTTTCTTCCAATTCTTTTTCCTTTTTAGAAAAACGCTCCTCCTTTGCCTCCAGCGACGAAAGCTTTTTATCAATCTGTTCTTCCCGCTGCAACACTCTTTTTTCCAGCTTGGTTACTTCATTTCTCCTCTCACGGCAATCGGCGTCGCACTCGCTGCGCAGCCGATGAACCTCCTCTTTTGCCTCGGCGATCCGCTCCTTAGATAACACCTCGGCCCGGTTTTTAGCATCTTCAATCAGGCGGTTGGCCACATCTTCGGCTCTTCCCATCCGTGCCTGAATCGATCGTTTTTGAATAAAACTGCCGGCCAGCAGACCCGCTGCAAGCGCGCCTACCGCAGCAATGACGATCCATATCCATGGTTCCATCTTTTGCACCTCCTATAAAATCTACTTGAATATCCGGAATTTCAGATATGTTAATAAAGAAATTGAAAAATTTACATTATTGTTTTATTATACATGGTTCCGCGCGAAATGTCAATTGCTATCTCCAGAAGGCCCTGTATAAAGCGAACAATGCCTTGCTTTGCAAAAGGCTTTATGCTATGATAGTAAAAAAGTTTGCTTCAGCAAAAAAAAGGAGAGCAATATGAAAATTCAGTACTTAGGCACAGCAGCTGCAGAGGGGATTCCCCGGTTATAATTAAAAGTTCGTTTTTCAAAAAAGCACCGCAGCAGGAAGGAAAAAACATTAAAGGAACCAACCGGATTATACATTGCAGCAAGCATAAGAATTGATTTACGCCGG
>URTC01000240.1 GCA_900550765.1 uncultured Clostridia bacterium
GACCCTGGCAGAAGGTGCAACAGTGATCACCAATGCCGCTAAAGAGCCGGAGATTGTTGACCTTCAGAATTTTATTAATTCTATGGGCGGCCGCATCAGCGGTGCCGGCACAGGAAGGATCGTTATTCACGGTACGTCTGTGCTTAACGGATGTGAATATACAGCTATGCCGGATAGAATTGTCACCGGCACGTATATGATTGCCTCGGCGATTACCGGCGGTGAGGTATATATCAAAAATGCATTTAAAGAGCATGTTTCGGTTTTAATTGGCAAGCTGAAAGATGGTGGCTGTCAGGTTTATGAAAAGAATGGCGGTCTTGTGGTAAAAGGGACGGAGCGGTTGAGTTCTTCCCATATCATTGAAACGATGCCGTATCCGGGTTTCCCTACAGATCTGCAATCTCCGATGATGGCACTGCAGACCGTGGCACGGGGAACCTGTGTTCTGGTGGAAAATGTGTTTGAAAATCGTTTTCGCTTGGCGGGAGAACTGAAAAAAATGGGTGCGGATATTACGGTAAAGGATCGTATGGCGATTATTCGTGGTGTTGACGAGCTAACAGGAACCACCGTATATACGCATGATCTGCGCGGCGGCGCGGCACTTGTTCTTGCCGGACTGCGGGCTTCCGGAACTACGATTATTAAAGATGAAGGACTTATTGAGCGGGGCTATTTTCAATTGGAGGAGCAGCTGCGCAAACTTGGCGGAGATATTACAGTAGCGGAGGAATAAAAATGGCCAGAAGAAGGAAAGAGAATTACGGACCAAGCCCAATACTTTTATGGATCTTAGTATTGGTACTGATCGTTGTAATCTTTTTTCTGATCAACAGCTCGCTTTTTAATGTAAGCAGTATTACTGTGTATGGCGCAGAAAGATTTTCTGCACAGGAGATTATTGCGGCCAGCGGTATTACGTATGATACGAATATTATTTATGTGGATGAGGAAAGCGCCCGGCAGGGAATTGAACAGAATGCCTATCTGCGGGTAGACAATATTAAGCGTACATTCCCTACCGGCGTTGAAATTTATATTACCGAGCGTACTCCGGCAGCACAGATCGCGACCATAAATGGGTATTATATTATCGATGAAGAAGGAACGGCATTGGGCTTGAATCAGCTGGCGGATGAGACGCTGATCAGTATTTTGAATATGAGCATTGCCGAGCCGCAGATGGGAAGCACAATTCTTGCGGAAAGTGCAGAGAAGCTGGAGGCTGCGTCAAAGGTGCTTTCGGCAGTTAAACAATATACCTTAGAGGGAAAAATAAAATATATCGATGTAGCGGATCCCGAAAAAATTGTGCTTGGATATGCAGGGGATATTACCGTTAAGATTACTGACGGCGACTCTGCCAAACAAAAACTTTCGCGGCTTGAAAATGCGATAGCTGCCGCCGGGGACAAGCTCTCAGCGGGAAGTACTTTGAATATGGAAAATGAAGGCGGGTATTATATTAGTAAATAATGCGGAATAAAGGAAAATAGCTGTTGAACATATGGCTTTTTTTATAAAACAGACAAAATATGCGTTTTTGTTAAAAAAACGCTTTAACTTTTTTTGTTTTTCTGTTATTATATATAAGAGATATTTTATATCTCTAATTTGGAGGTCACCTAATGAGGCAGATTTCAACGGTTATTGAAATAGGCACGAGTAAGGTTGTTTCTATAATAAGCGAAAACGGGCAGTATGATGATACACATATCTTAGGCAGCGCCGCTGTTCCGTATGCAGGTTATAAAAAGAGAAAATGGGTGGACAAGCACGCACTGGAGCCCGCTGTGGTAAATGCTTTGCATGAGGCGGAAAAAAAAGCGGGGAAAAGGTGTAAAGCGGTGCATATCGGTATTCCTGCTGATTTTATAAAAGTAGTATGCCGAAAGGCCGAGCTGGTGCTCCCTAAACATAAAATACTTACTCAGGCAGATATTACACAGCTGTATCAGGCGGGAAAAAGTAAACTGAATATACCCAAGGAATATACGGTTATTCATCGGTGCCCGGTAATCTTCCGGTTGGATGATGCCCGGCGTACCATGGAGCCTGTGGGTCAGAAAGCAATAAAAATCAGCGCTGTGGTTTCCTATGTGCTGGCTGAAAAGTGGTTTTGCTCCGGCATCAAGCAGATGCTTTTACAAAATGGCTATTATTCCAGTACTTTTATTGCCGCATCCTATGCTGAGGCCATGCGTTTTATTCCGCAGGAAAAACGCGATCAGTGTGCTGTAATGCTGGATATCGGCAATACTTCTTCCTGTGTGATGGTCGCCCGGGGGGACGGATTGATTTTTCATCGTGTTTTGCCTTTTGGCGGTGCAAATATCACGGGGGATTTGGCCAGGGTTTTTTCTATCAGTACGGATATGGCCGAAGAATTGAAAAAGAGATCCATTTACGGACTTTCGTTGAGTGAAGATGATTTTTATGAGGTATGTGATAGGGAAACCTATAAGTTCAGGCGTTTTTCCGCACAGGAGGCGCAGGAGGTTATTGAAGCCCGCCTGAGTGAGATGCTGAATATTATTGTGAAAACTTTAGATAAAAGCGGATGCAACCTGCCGCAGTATGTGCCGGTGTATCTTACCGGAGGTACGGCGTCTATGCGCGGACTGCGGGAGTTTGTTCAAAAATATACCGATCACAGTACCAGCATTGTACAGCCGCAGTCGACCTGCTTTAATCAGCCGTGTTATTCTTCGGCATTGGCTGTTATGGATATGGCGCTTGAGGCTGAAATCGATGACGAACCGGGTTTTTTTGAAAATTTTAAAAATATATTTGACAGATGAGCACTTGAAAGGGGAATTTGGTTATGGAATTTGATCTTGATATGGGCGGCTTTGCCCAGCTTAAGGTTGTGGGTGTAGGCGGAGCCGGCGATAATGCTGTTGATAGAATGATTGCGGCGGGATTGACCGGCGTTGAGTATATTGCTATCAATACGGACCGTCAGGCGCTGCAGCGCTCAAAAGCCAATAAAAAACTGCAGATTGGCGAAAAAATTACCAAGGGGCTTGGTGCCGGAGCCAATCCTGAGATTGGAAAAAAGGCGGCGGAGGAAAGCCGTGATGATATCATGGATCAATTGCGCGGTGCGGATATGGTATTTGTTACCGCCGGCATGGGGGGCGGCACCGGTACGGGAGCAGCTCCGGTAGTGGCCGAGGTAGCTAAGGAAATGGGAATGCTTACGGTTGGCGTTGTTACGTATCCGTTTTTATTTGAAGGCCGCACTCGTTCCGGTAATGCGGATAAGGGAATTGCTGAGCTGAAGGCCGGGGTGGACAGCCTTATTATCATTCCCAACGATAAGCTTTTGCAGGTAGTAGGCAAGGGGACCTCAATGACGGAGGCCTTCCGCCAGGCGGACGAAGTCTTGCGCCAGGGCGTAGCCGGTATTTCAGAGCTGATTACCCGCCATAACATGATTAACATTGA
>URTC01000241.1 GCA_900550765.1 uncultured Clostridia bacterium
ACAGCGGCAGTCAGGATTATGACCTGATGCTGCGTTTTACGGAGTATACCCAAAAGATTTATCATATCCCTGACGTGCTTTATTCCTGGCGGGAAACGGAGAACTCAACTTCCGCAAACCCGGAGGCAAAGCCTTATGCTCATGAGGCCGGGAGGAAGGCGCTGGATGCTCATTTAAAACGCCGCTACGGTTCGTTTGCCTATGCAGAAGACAGTGCATATCTGTTTGTGTATGATGCGCGGTTTGATACGTTGAAGGATCGTCCGCTGGTATCCATTATTATTCCTACTAAAGATCATGCTTCGGATTTAAAGACGTGTGTAGAAAGTATTCTGCAAATATCAACATATCAGAATTTTGAAATTTTAATTTTGGATAACCGTTCTTCGGAAGAGGCTACGTTTTCCTGCTTTCAGGATTTGCAGAAAAAGGACGGGCGTATTCGAATTGTAGAGGCTCTGTTTGCATTCAACTGGTCAAAACTTAATAATTTAGGCATCCAGAACAGCCGCGGGGAAGTGTTGATCTTTTTAAATAATGATACTGCTGTGATTTCCCCGGATTGGATCGAACGTCTTGCAGAAAATGCTTTGCGGCCCGATATCGGCGTGGTGGGCGCGCTGCTGCTCTATCCGGATGAAACGATCCAGCATGCGGGCGTTGTGGTCGGCTTGCGGGGGTGGGCGGAGCATGTGTATAATGGGCAGCCGCTGCGGCATGCGGCGGATATGTTTGTATCACCCATGGTGAATCGGGATGTGCTTGCCGTCACCGGTGCCTGTATGGCCGTTTCCCGTAAAACGCTGCAGAAGATTGGCTGCTTTGATGAAAGCTTTATTGTCTGCGGCAGTGACGTGGAGCTTTGCCTGCGTGCAGGAAAGCACGGACTCGGCGTATTGTATAACGCGCGGGTGCGTCTGTATCATATGGAGTCTAAGTCCAGAAATACTGCAGAGATTCCCTCCATTGATTTTGTACGTTCCGAGGAAGCGTATCAGGAATATTTGAAAAACGGAGATCCTTTTTATAATAAAAATCTTGACAGCAACAGTACCAAGCCGAGAATCAAGCTGTAAAGGAGGCGTGAGGGAATTGTCAATCGGATTTTTAGCCAAAGCGGCTTTGAAAAAATTAAAGAATGTTTTTGTGTTTGATCCGTCCATACCGGGGATTGCTCCCTTGGGTGTGCGTTTTCAAAAAGAGTTAGGAGAGGAGGTTCGGCTTAATCTTTTGATTCCCACACTGAATCCTGCACATGTATTCGGTGGAATTACTACCGCACTAACCTTTTTTGAGCAGCTGGCAGATACGCTTGCAGTCAAACGCCGGATCCTTGTTACCGATGAGGCGCTGATACCGGAGTTTTTAAAAAAATATTCGGGCTATACGCTTACCGATTGTACCGAAGATCATATTGTTGACCGGCAGGCCGTGCCGTTTTCCAACCGCAGAGGAAAAACAATCCCTGTAGGGAAGAATGATGTTTTTTTGTGTACTGCGTGGTGGACGGCATTTATCGCTGCGCCGGTCCTTGAATTTATTGAAAAAAATTGCGGTGTTGCAAAACCCATGATTTATTTAATTCAGGATTATGAACCGTATTTTTATCCCTGGTCTTCGCGCAGTGCCTTGGCGGAAAGTACGTATCATCTTGAAAAAAAGGTGATCGCAGTGTTTAATAGCTGTGAATTGCGGGACTATTTTCGGCTGCATGGGTACAGCTTTTTTAAGGAGTTCTTTTTTGAGCCGGCACTGAACCCGGTGCTCAAAAGGGAACTGTTGGAAAATCCGCCGCAGAGAAAAGAAAAAAAACTGCTGGTTTATGGACGTCCGTCGGTGCCCCGGAATTGTACGGAGCTTATTGTTGAGGCACTGCGGCGGTGGACGGTGCTGGCGGAGGATGCACCTCAGTGGCAGCTGGTTTCCGCAGGAGAAAAACACCCGGATATTCCTTTAAGACAGGGCTGCGTACTGCGTTCTGCAGGTAAGCTTCCCATCGGGGAATATGCCCGTTTGCTGGGTTCTTGTTATGCTGGGGTTTCTCTGATGATGTCGCCCCATCCCAGCTATCCGCCGCTGGAGATGTCTACTTTTGGCGTAAAAACGATCACGAATACGTATGAGAATAAGGATCTTTCCTGCTTTAACGGCAATATCGTTTCTGTTTCGGATATCACGCCGGAATCGATTGCGCAAAAGCTGCTGGAAATTACAAATAGCTTTGCAGAAAATACTTTTTTCATTGCTGATAATACCGCATATGTTAAAAAAACATTCACTTTTGAGGACGTTTGCCGGGGAATTTTGCAGGAATTAACGGTTTAAAAGCGATGCGGTGAGCCGGAAAGGTGCCCCTTTTGGGGAGACCGGAAATCAATTGTAATTATGGAAAAAATATATTGTTTAAGTGATAAAAAAAGCAATAAAATACATTGACTTTATTTTGCACCTCTTTATAATAAAAATTAGCGTGGAATGGTTCCAACATCCGTTCCATAAAATTTTAAGGAGGACAAGTTATGAAGAAAGTTTTAGGCATTCTGCTTGCACTGACGCTGACTGTCGGTGCCTTTGCCGGATTGACTTTGCTTTCGGTTTCGGCAGCGTCTCAAACCGCATTGGTTGAGGGGAAGTCACTGACGGAGGACTTTGAAGGCAATACCAATCAGTATATAAACGCGCCCTTGGGCGGTACGGTAGAGGTACAATCTGCAGGCGACGGTGCACAAGTTCATGGCGGCGAGTATTCGCTGAAATTTTCCGGAGGCAACGGAACATGGACGATGCCGGCAATTTCCGGTGATGCGACCAAACAGGTTGTAAACGGAAAAGGCGGCACCTATCAATTTCATGCATGGATATATTTTGAGACCATGCCTACCGGTGGACAAGATACGCTGTCGCTGCTTTTCCGCGGTACGCAGGGTACGATTGATTGGGAGAGAGACCATGTACAGTTCAATTCTGCCAGCGGAACCAATATAGCGATTCAGGAGAAGCAATGGATTGAGCTGACTTATACGTATACGCTTTCCTTGGCACAGGCAGCAGATGAAAATCTGTATGTTTGCATGGATAACATGGGGGCAGGCTCCGTATTGTATCTGGATGATGTTTCCTTTACAAAGCTGGATAATGTGTTGGGCGACGGTACGCTGGAGAACAGTTCTGACGGCTGGGTCAATTTTAAAGGCGCGGATGCCGGACAACTGATATTGATTGACCTGCCCCGTCCCGCCGCCGAACATAACGAAAGCCTGGCCGCCTCGATGGGCGGGCCGGGCCTGTCCCCCGCCCACGCCCGAGCGCTGGATCGCGTCATTGCGGACATGCGGGCGAAGGTCGGAGCCGACTGCCTGCCCGCCGGCGACTTCACCAAGGCCTTGAGCGCGTTGGAGCCCGAGGCAAGAGAGTCCGTTTACCGCCGGTTGTCCGCCTCGGTGCGGG
>URTC01000242.1 GCA_900550765.1 uncultured Clostridia bacterium
CTATTTTAAACCGATTTCAGAGGAAGAGGAAAATGATCAAAATCAAGCTTCGTAAGATTCACCGTCTTTTTCCATAACTTCTTTATAAAAACAGCTCTTGCTTAATCCGTATTTTTTCTCATTTGCCGCCGGTACCTGCCGGGCGGCATTTTATATTTTTTTAAAAAAAGACGGCTGAAATACGACACATCGTAAAACCCTGTTTCTTCCGCAATTTGATCCAGCGTTTTATCGCTGCTGAGCAAAAGTGCAGAAGCAGCGGCAAGCCGATAATCGTTTAAATACCCTATCGGTGTGAATCCGGTATGCTTTTTAAACAGCGGATAGAGATTAGATTGTGACATATGCATTCTTTCGGCCATATCCGCAACACTGATCTGCTCGCTGCAATGATTGCGCAAATAATCCAGTAAAGAGGCAATTGGATTGAAAACCACCGGCTTTTTGCAGGTAAATTTCAAAAGCAGTTCAATAAGGCGGTAACAAGCGATCATTCCCCGGCAATAAGACGCAGCAGAAAATACCGCATCCAAGCACCTATTGGCCTCCTGCAAAAATTCCGGAGGCATAAGCGTAGGAAAAGAAAAGAACGAATCCAGCGGATAAATTTCCTCCACTGCCGTATAAAGAAAAACCCACCGTGCACGCATATTACCCGAGGACGGATCTACATGATGCACAATATTCTGCATTTTCCCCGAAGGTGCGATAAAAATGCCTCCCGTTCCCGTATTATAGTTTTCTCCATGTTCGATTCTAACGGCGTAGCTTCCCTCCACCGCCTGCACTACCGAAAGGCAGGGCAGAGACTTTATTACCTTTTCTCCTTCAACTTCCCTTGAAGATAATTGCCCCCGCATCCAATCGGTTATTACGATCTTTTCAACGTCCATGTCCTCACCCTAATAGTATTGTACAAATTAATCATACTTTTGTCAATGGTGCTTCAACCAAAAATACAGTATCATAAAACAAAAAAAGGAGTTTCATCAATGCTTTTTCCTACGCTCTATTCCGAGCCGCGGCCAATCCGCCTTTCGGAGGCTACCCGCCGTTTTGCCTATGATTCCCTGAACCACGTTTACGGCCTGGATACCAAAAAAACGCCCTGCGTTTTTTTAGACCATATTCCAAATTTTAAAGAACTCAGCGCGCTGGAGCAATACGACGCGGCCATTTATGAAATCGCCGCCAAAGCTCCCTTGCGCATTGTGCCGGGAGAACTGCTCAGCGGCGCGGCCACCTTGGGCGATGCCATCTCCCACTTTGTTCCCGCGCGGTATGAAGAAAAAAATTTTTGCTACAGCGTGAGCCATGTAACACTGGGGTTTGATTTTGCCGTAGCTGAGGGCATGGATGCCGTTGAAGCGCGTATCCGCCGCAACATGGCCAAAAGCAGTACACGCGTATTTGAAAGTATGCTCCGCGGAATTGACGCCATGCGCCTTTGGCACAAACGCTATATAGAAAAACTGCAAAATATGCCGGATAGCAAAAGCCTGGAAGCCCTAAAAGAAGTCCCCTTTGCGCCGCCGAAGAATTTTCACCAGGCCATGCAAAGCCTTTGGTTTTTGTTCGCCTATACGCGCCTTTGCGGCAACTGGTCCGGCATCGGGCGCATTGACCAAATTTTAGGCCCCTATTTAAAAGAGGACTTAGCCAAAGGCACCCTCACGCTTAACCAGGCGAGGGAAATCTTAGCCCACTTTTTCATCAAAGGCTGCGAATGGATCTGCGGCGGCAACTACGGCTCCGGCGACGCGCAGCACTACCAGAACATCGTACTCGCCGGTGTGGACGAGGAAGGAAACGACGGCACCAATGAGGTTACCTATTTAGTACTGGATATCATAGAAGAACTGGGCATTGGTGATTTTCCCATCGCCGTGCGGCTGAATACCCATACACCGCAGCGCCTTTTAAAGCGCTGCGCCGAGGTCCTGCGCCACGGAGGTGGCATTTTAGCCTTTTATAACGAGGATACGGTGCTTCAGGCGCTCACCTCCTCGGGCTATCCGCTGCAGACGGCGCGCCGCTTTGCCAACGACGGTTGCTGGGAAGTGCAGATTCCCGGCGACACCTGCTTTACTTACATTCCCTTTGACGGGCTTTTTATCCTGCAGCACGAAACCCTGTGCGATTATATTACCGCGCCGGATTTTCCCACCTTTGAAGATCTGTACGGCGCGTATATCCGGGATTTAAAAGCCGCGGTGGAAAGGCTGGTTGCCTCCTACGGCGGAAAGGTCTGCCGCCACAGCGCGGATTCCATCGCCGCCCTTTTTGAAAAGGGGTGTATTGAAAGCGGCCGGGCTTATGCGGATTTGGGGCCGAAATACAATGTTCTCTCCCCCCATATCGGCGGCGCGGCCGATGTTATAAACAGCCTGTACGCCATAAAAAAAGCGGTGTATGAAGAAAAACGGCTCACCCTGCCGGAACTGTGCCGTATTTTAGCGCAAAACTGGGAGGGAAACGAACCGCTGCGCCTGCATATGCTCAACCGCTACAGCTATTTCGGCAACGGAAGCGAGGAGGCCGACGCACTGGCCTGCCGGCTGCTGCATGATTTTGCCGTCATCTGCAAAAGCCTAAGCTCTGCCGGCCTGCAAACCCCGCCCGGCATCAGTACCTTCGGCCGGCAGATTGAATGGGCTCCGCAGCGCGCCGCCACTCCGTTCGGGAAGAAAAAGGGCTCGCTTCTCTCCGGCAACTTTTCCCCCACCCCCGGCACCGACGGCAAGGGCGCTACGGCCGTCATCCGCTCCTTCTGTGCGCCGGATCTTACCGAAATCTCCGGCGGCTGCGCGCTGGATTTAAAGCTGATGCCTGCCTGCGTCAAAGGCGAAGAGGGCATTGCAGCCGTCTGCGGCCTCCTGCAGGGCTTTCTTTCCCTTGGCGGCTTCTTTTTGCAGCTGGATGTGCAGGACGCCGGCATTTTAAAAGCGGCACAGGAGCACCCGGAGGATTACCAAACGCTGTCCGTGCGCGTTTCCGGCTGGAATGCCCGCTTTGTAACCCTGGATGAACAGTGGCAGCGCATGATTATCGAGCGCACGGCCGAGGGAAGCGTATGAACCTTGCCGTAACGCAGATCCAGCACTTTTGCATGCACGACGGCCCGGGCCTGCGTACCACGGTATTTTTAAAGGGCTGCCCTTTGCGGTGTGCATGGTGCCATAACCCCGAAACCCAAAAAGCCACGGCGGAGCTCCTCTATGCGCCCGCCCAATGTATTGCATGTGCATCCTGCGGCGTATGCCCTCGAAACGCGCATATCTTTTCAGGCGGCCACACCTTTGACCGCGCCCGCTGCACTATCTGCGGCCGCTGCGCTTCCGCCTGCCCCTCGGGCGCGCTGAAAAAGGATTCCGCCGTATATCCCTGCGAACAAATTTTAACGGAAGTTTTATCCGACCGTCC
>URTC01000243.1 GCA_900550765.1 uncultured Clostridia bacterium
AGTGCAAGATCCGAAAGCTTTTGCAGGATTTTCAGTGCGGAGGAACTTTTAAGGGAAAGCTGAGCAAGGTATTCCAAATGCTGAAAATCGCATCCGCCGCAGCGGTAAAAATAAGGACAGGGCGGAGAAACTCTGTCCTTGGAAGGAAGTAGTATCTGAAGAAGTTTTCCTACGGCATAATTTTTTGCTGTTTTGATGATCAGTGCTTTTATGGTTTCACCGGGAAGGGCATACGGAACAAAAATCACTTCTCCGTCCAACCGTCCTACACCGGCGCCGTCACTGTTCAGTGCATCAATTGTTATGGTGTATGTTTCGTTCTTTTTCATGGATGTTTTCTCCGTTTATATTTATCAGTATTATAAGGCATAGTGTGCTTTCGGTCAATAATTTATGCTATGTAAATATTTTGTGTAGAAAAATATTTTTGCTTGAAAATTTTGAGAGAAACTGTATAATAGTACTCGTATAAAATAATGTTGCAGAGGTAAAAAAATGGAAAAAACATTAATCGGTGCTATTCGATGGGATGCTTGGGGAACGATCGATATCGGCCCGCAGGTGCGTGCGACGCTTTCACTGCAGCGGTTTCATTTCCGCCTTCCGTTTTATGCTGAAATTATAGGGAATGACAACGTTTTTATTCCGCCGTACAGTCAGGAGATTATCGATAAAGAAATCGCTTTGGCAAAAAACGCCGGTATTGATTATTGGGCGTTTTGCTGGTATAAGCATACTGTGGATGGCGGGTTAGATTCGGCACGGTTGCTGTACCAGGCGAGCGAGCATAAAAATGACGTAAAATGGTGCCCGATTCTTTGTGTCGGCGGATTTGATTTTGATACGGATGGTCCGGTGCTGATTGAAGAGATGAAGCAGGAGAATTTCCAAAAGGTATGCGACGGCAGACCTTTGGTGTATATGTTCGGCGGTGATCGCAGGTTTGCGGATACACTGCGTAAGCTTTGTGCAGAGGGCGGCGTGAAGGATCCCTGTATTTATTATATGGGATGGGGAAATGTTTGGGAAACAGCCCGGCAAATTGGTGCTGACGGCGGCAGCTGCTATGCAAACGGCGCAGAGAACGGTGTATTGTATGCGGAACTTGCCAAAAGAGAGCGTAAGCGTTGGGATCATGACCGTGATGAGGGAAAAATGCCGGTGATTCCTACCGTTACTACGGGCTGGGATAAACGTCCGAGATATTTTCATCCGGTTACCTGGGAGTTTAAATCTACCAATTCCTATCCTGCAAACTATACAT
The DNA here is from genome assembly GCA_900550765.1 of uncultured Clostridia bacterium. Lineage (GTDB taxonomy): Bacteria > Bacillota > Clostridia > Christensenellales > QALW01 > UMGS1322. The sequence continues at coordinate 1,265 of URTC01000243.1, forward strand.
ACCAGGCAACTGATTCCGAAATTGCGCAGCAGTTGGAGGCTGCCGTAAAGTGGTGCAAAAGAAATGTGGAAAATTCTCCGGCAAATTCTGTGATTATTTATGCCTGGAATGAAAATGACGAAGGCGGCTGGATCATGCCGACATTAAAAGAAATGGAAGATTACGGCCATCCTGTAAGACTGGATGCCATTAAAAAGATATTAAAAAAATGCAATAAATAAGAGGGAGGCTACCGCTATCAAAAAATTTACAAAATTTGTTGCGGCAGCAATGTCTTTGCTGTTTGCATTGATGATGGCAGGTTGTGCCGGATATGCTGATTTTGCAAGTGTACTTCCTCCACAAAAAAGCTATCCCGAAGCAGGGGAATATGAACAAACAACTGCAGTAAAAGGAACGCTGCAGATCAAAAAGTCTTTCCGGGGCAATTCTACCGGGGGTGTTTTATATCTCTTTGGGGATTTGGAGAGTTCCAATAGTTTTACTGTAGGCGAGCAGGGGTATGTCACATTTTATTATCAGAATCTGGAAATCACCTGGCCGGCGGAAATCATTGAAAGTCCGGGAACGGGCCAGGGAACATACCGGGCGGCATATTCCACCGGAAATCAAGCCGATGTACCCAATCACTTTCCGGGGACGTTTTGGATACTGATTAAAGAAATCCCTGATTGTATTATGCTCAACAAAAAGGCGGTTACAATCACCGGAATCGATAATACAGCGATCGTACATCTTTTAAATGATGACGGTACAATTGCAGATAAAGAGATTACTGTAGGAGATTCTAATACGGAATATTATGAAATAACCTCGGGCCTGAATGAGGGTGATAAGGTAATAATGGGGTAGAGTATGATAAGATTGGCACTGAAAAAAATAATAAATAATAAATGGCTGATGCTTTCCCTCTTTTCCGGTATTCTTATTTCTGTTCTTATCGCCTGCACGATTCCGATGTATTCAGCAGGAATTTCTCACCGTATGCTGGTGACGCATCTTGAAAATTACCAGAATGAATATGAGGTAAACCCTGCGGAGATCCGGATTTCCGGATCTTTGGCTGCGTTTAAACAGGAAACACATGAGGAAAACTTTCTTTACGGTACCGAATACTTTGAAAATTATATTTATAAAGATATCGGAATGCCGGCGATGGTGCAGAGCATTACGTTATCTACCGGTATTTTAAAGGCAAATGACGTTAGAGACCGTCAAAAACTGAATACAAAAAATATCTTTCTCCGCGCGACAAATACGTACGAAAACGCTGTGGAACTGATAAGCGGCAGACTTCCTTCCGAAGAACTTGATGAGGACGGCTGCGTAGAAGTAATGATCAGCCGGGCGACACAGCAGCAACAGTTGCTGGCGCTGGGAACGATGCTTCAGGTCGCACAGAGCAGTGAAGATATTTTAACCGATTATAATGAAAATGTTTTAAAAGTAAAAATCGTAGGCGTTTTTGATTACAGCAAAAATCCTTTAAATCCGATTGCCGAACAGGATACAGGAATGGAATTTTACTGTGATTATCATTTGTGTTATCGTGATATTTTTTTAGAGCGCGGTTTTGTAACCAGAGCTACTTGGTATTATATCGGCGATTTTACGAAATTTGATTCTAATTCTATCGATCGTACTATCAGTGCGATAGAGAATTTGAACAAGAATGTAACGATGTGGGGGCTTGGGGAAAATGCCGCTACGGTAGTTCCGCCCGTTGAACAGTATAAGACCTATAAAAGCGATATAAAGTCAGTCAATGTGCTGTTGATTTTATTCTATGCGCCGATTATGATCTTAATTGTTTTTTTCATTTTTATGATTGCAAAGCTTGTGATTGAAAATGATAAAAATGAAATTGCCATGCTGAATTCCCGGGGAGCTTCCCGGGGGCAGATCGTGCTGCTCTATTTGTGGCAGGGAGGCGCACTGGCTCTGATCAGTGTGCTTTTAGCACCGTTTATTGCGTTTGTTCTTTGTAATATTTTAGGTACAACTTCGGGCTTTCTTGAGTTTGCCCAAAGAGCGCCGATTAAGTTGATGCTCTCCTTTTCGGCGGTTATTTGCGGGATTTTGGCTGCGGTTTTAGCGGTTATTACGATGCTGGTACCGGTATACAGGGCATCTAAAATAGAAATTATCCAATATAA
>URTC01000244.1 GCA_900550765.1 uncultured Clostridia bacterium
GAGGTCATTGCAAACTTTGGCACCTCGGTAAGTACGCAGGCTGCGTATTTGGCTCAAACCAAGGTCGGCCAGACGGTTTCTCCCCAGACGATTAATGCCTATACGTATTACAGAATAGAGAAAAATGACGGTTCTTCGTATTACATTGCTATCGAGGCGGGAAATTCGGATGCAAAAGCGTATATTTATACATCACTGGATCATATTCCGGGCAGCCCGGTAACCTGAGAAAAACAGAAGAAAAGAGCGCTGTTTGATACCGCGCTCTTTTTTTAAAATAGGGGGTCCTGTATTTTGAGGGATCCGATCGGGATAGAAAAAAAGGAGGCACGTATGAAAAAAACGTGCATACTATTGATTGCAGCCTGTATATTGTTTTGCGCGTGCGCCGCGGGGCCGTCGGGCGGAGGGGCTCCCGGGCCGACTGCGGAAGTTCCCTTTGTAAGCGAAACCTATGCTATTTTTCCCTTTTACTGTATTGGGGTGGATGATCAGTTGTGGCGGGTGCAGAGCAACGGCTCCCTTTGCAGCCATATTCAGGTAAATTATTCTCTGCAGGGGCAGGAGAGAAACTATGTATATCCTGTTCCGGGGACGAATACCGTTTTATATGCTACGAATCTTACCTTGGAAAACGGAATAGTGCTTTGTAGTTTGGGTTTATGGAATGCTCCGGAGGCGGCTCGGACTTTGGCGGAGAATGTTCGGTTTGACAGCCTCTGCGCCAATGAGGACGGATCGGTTTTGTTTATTGACAAGGAAAATACGCTTTATCTGTATCAGGATGGCATGGCCGGTAAAATAGAGGAAAACGTTGCGCAGGCGGTCTTTGTCGGTGAGGAGACCTTTTTGTACCGCTTGGCTCAAGGAGAGTATATCGGCGGGGAATTCAGCTATCCTGTCTATTGGGCCACTGCGGATTACCGAAATTATTTGATGGATGCGCTGGATATTGCTGCGGTGGACAGCAGCAGCGGCCGGGCTTTTTTGATTAAAAACCGGCATACGGTTCAGAAGCGCGCGGCTACGGCAGAAGTGGCGGAATGTTTTGTGTATGCCGACGGCGAAATTCTTTTCAGTATTCCTTCGGTTCTGCTTTCCCAGTTTGCCGAAGATACCGGCCATATGGTCTTGTTTTCCTGTGATGAGGCAAAAACCACGCTGCAGTATAATCTTTTTCGCATTAACGGCGATGAACCGGTGCTGATCGCTTCAGCAGTGCTTTCGGGAAGATATGTTTCCAGTGACCGCACGGCTTTTGTATATGAAACCGCTCAGGAGGATATTATAAAAACAAATCTTCTTACTGCTGATCACAAGGTAATACAGTTGCCTTCCGGCGGAGCGGTTTCTAATGTATTTTTCTGCGCACCGTATCTGTATCTGCTTACCGGCGGAACGCTCTCGGTTATGGATGTGGAGACCGGCGGAGCTTTTGAAGAGCTGGCCGGCGGACTTTCTGCGGCGCGGCTGAGCGGAACTTCCCTAATTTGCTTTCAGGGCAGTCGGGCGCCGTACAGCGTATCGGTCTGCAGTGGCAGGGAAATTACGCCGCTTACCTCCAGCGCTGCGAACGATACGTTTTTTTATGAAGACGGATATCTGTATTATTATACCGGTGAGGGCAACTTTTATAATATTTCCATGGCTGCTCCTGACGGAAAGGAGATTGCCTATATCAGTAATATTGATACACAGATTGGTTTTATCGCCGGCGATACGTTTGTAGCGGCTGCCAAGCGGGATGATAAAAGCCTGTATGTAGCGCATTTGGATTTGTTTATGGATACTAAGATCAATATAAAAAAAATTATTTTCGATAGGGAGGTCAGATAAATGGAATTTCTTCTTTCGATTCCTTTGGCTGCTGTGATTATTGCCCTGTTTGCAGGCACGGCGCTTCTGCTGCTGGAATGCTTTGTTCCCGGGGTAGGAATTCCGGGGATCACCGGCGGTATTCTGGTATTGTTTGCCATTGTTGCCCTGGTGCCGCATATTGGCTGGTATGTAGTGCTGATTGCGCTGGCAGTAGTGCTGTTAATCATTCTGGCAGTATCCGCCTTTGCCAAAAGTGCGGGCAGAGGACAGAATCCCTTGGTGCTGGATGCAAGGACGGACCGGGATTCTGGTTTTTCCGCTAACAACGATTGCCGCGGTTTGATCAATAAAGAGGGAATTTCCGTAACGCAGCTGCGTCCGGCGGGAATTGCTTTGATCGACGGTAACCGTGTGGATGTTGTGACCGACGGCGAGTTTATCGAAGTCAACGTTCCGGTAAAGGTCGTTGATATTGAGGGACGCCGTATTATTGTAAAAAAAATTGAGGGAGGTAACAAATAAATGTTACAATTGCTTGCTGTTTCTTTTAATCCTATTGCAGCGGTTATCATTCTGGTAGTAGTTTTGATTCTGCTGATGCTGTTCTTCAGGCTTTTTCCTATCGGTATGTGGATGACGGCTTTGTTTTCCGGTGTAAGGGTAGGAATCTTTCAGCTGGCTACCATGCGCTTTCGCCGGGTGAATCCTGCAAGAATTGTGTATCCCATGATTCAGGCTACCAAGGCCGGGCTGGATCTGGACATGAGCAAGCTGGAAGCACATTTGCTGGCTAAGGGAAATGATGAAAAAGTGGTCAATGCCCTGATCGCTGCCCAGCGTGCTGAGATTCCGCTGAATTTTGAGCGTGCCGCCGCTATTGACCTGGCCGGCCGGGATGTATTGACGGCAGTGCAGATGAGCGTAAACCCTAAGGTCATCGAAACGCCGATTATTGCCGCTATCGCCAAAGACGGTATTGAGCTGCGCGCCAAGGCCCGGGTTACGGTACGTGCCAATATTGACCGCCTGGTCGGCGGTGCCGGGGAGGAAACAATCATTGCCCGTGTAGGAGAAGGCATTGTTACGACTGCCGGCAGTGCCGAAAGTCATAAAGCTGTTTTGGAAAATCCGGATTTGATTTCCCGTACCGTTTTAGGTAAGGGATTGGATGCGGGCACTGCGTTTGAGATTCTTTCGATTGATATTGCCGACGTTGATGTTGGCCGCAACATCGGCGCTCAGCTGCAGATGGATCAGGCTGAGGCCGATAAAAAGATTGCGCAGGCTAAGGCCGAGGAACGCAGGGCGATGGCCGTTGCACGGGAACAGGAAATGAAGGCGCAGGTGCAGGAGATGCGTGCCAAGGTAGTAGAAGCTGAGGCCGAGGTTCCCAAGGCGATGGCCTCTGCACTGAAAGAGGGAAAACTGGGCGTAATGGATTATTACCGTATGGAAAATATGCTGGCGGATACCCAGATGCGCTCCTCCATTGCTGATGCCGGCGGCAATAAATCTAAGCCGGAATAAACGCCTATGCAACTGCTTTTTATCATCATTATTATAGAGGCCATTGTAGCTGAAGTAAATAAAAAT
>URTC01000245.1 GCA_900550765.1 uncultured Clostridia bacterium
TAATAAGGCTCGCCGTCCTCTGCGGAAAAGGTGTAATTTTTCCATGCCGTCCCGTAAGGAAAGGCAATCGCTTCAGCTTCCGTAAACGGTGTTTTTCCGGATGAAACCGGCGATATTGCTGCCCAAACGGTGATTTCCAATTTAAAACTGAGCAATTTTGAAAATGATGCCGGATATGCATCGGAGGACTATGTAGAACAGCAGCTTTTTTTCAGCCGGGAAACCGATCTCTTTACTGACGGTGCCTTTACGCAGTGGCCCGGGAATTGGGAATTGGATAATGGAGGGTATAGTTCGGTAAAAACGGAAGACGGCGTGCAAATTACCGGAGGGTATACGCTTCAGCAGAAGATTTCAACAGCGGGGTTAAGCGGAAGCTTAATTTTTTCGATTGGCGGTATCTGTAATACCAACGGTATTTATGAGAGCATGGGACAGGCGTATTCTCATACGATCACCTGCTTTGCAGGTGATACCAGCGTTACGTATACGATGAATGGCGGCCAGGAATATGCCGATGTACAGATTGAGATCGTACTGCCTGCGCTTTCCGGCCAGACGATTTATGCCGGCATGAGTGGCGGAAACGGAGGCTCGGAATCCGTGACGGAAATCAAAAATTTTCGATTGCTCCGTACAGAGGAGGCTTCCGGATTAGCGGAAACGATCGAACTGCATAACGGCGATTCCTCCGCACATCCGCTTTTAGAAGAGCGGCTGGCAAAGCTGGAGGAGGCTGCTTCCGGATATTTCTTTGCAAATTATCAGGCCATGCTTGCCGCCATTTCTGCACAGGCGCCTCTTGTTCCGGGGCAGACGATATATATTGAGGATGCCGGAAGTATAGATGTCTGGATCAGTGAAAATACCAATAGCTTTTTAGGCGTGTATGAATATACCACCGATGCGCAGCTGATGGCGGATTTAAAAAATACGGGGTTTATCGTGCACCGAGGACATGTGATCCGGCCGGTAAAAGCAATAGAAAGGACGTAAGAGAAAATGAGTATGAATAATATTCCGGTTTTAAGGGTGTTTGATGCCCAGGGTAAGGGAATAGAGATTCCCGCAATCAAAGGAGAGAAAGGGGATCTTACTTCAACTGTGCTGCTGAGTGCCGGCAGTGATTCGGACGATTATACCGTTCGCTATTCCGATGGCCTTCAGATCTCCTTTGGATATTTTGCGGCGGTTATACAGAATACACAGCAGATAGCCGCATTGGGGGAATCAAAAACGATTTTTCTGCATACGCTTCAATTGCCGCTGTCTATGGAAAGAGTCTTTTCCGGCGATTTTTTATCAGCACCGGCTGTACTGCTGCAATATTGCGACAGCACCGGGGAGGCTGTCTGCCTGAGCGTGGAAGGTACTGCTACCCAGAGCTCGATCGGAAACTTGAATGGATTATTTTTGCGCAGCAGTACGGCTTCCTCATTGACGGGACGCATCGGCTATTATGCGATCGGCAGGTGGAAATGATGGAACTTGTTTTTGCTTGCCTTCCCAGCCTTATTACCGGTGTCTTTTTGTTTATGCTGCAAAAAAGGATTGACCGGCAGGAAAAAAATCAAGAAGAAAGGGACATTTTGCGCAATAAGTACATAAAATTAATCGTAGACCTTACTCTGGCAACACATGCGCTTTCTGAGGCTAATGCTGTAGCTTTAAAAAACGGAAAAACCAATGGAGAGACAGAAAGAGCCCTGGCTTATGCGAGGGAAATTAAATATAAGCATCGGGATTTTTTAGAGCTCAACGGCATTAAAAATTTGTTTTAGGGGGGAAAGAATCATGGAAAACTTTGTGGCAATTCCGTGTATTACGGTGATTGTATATTTCTTGGCGGAAATTTTTAAGCTGATTACGAAAAATCAGAAAAAACAGTTTGTTCCGGTATTTTGCGGATTTTGCGGTGCGATTTTAGGCGTTGTATGCTTCTTATGGGTGCCGGAGTATATTGCGGGGGAAAATCTTTTGCAGGCAATCGCTACGGGAATTATCAGCGGTTTTTCTGCTACGGGAATCCATCAGGTTTATAAACAGACGGTCAATGCTAATAAGGAATAAGCTTTTTGCAGCCTATAAAAGCGCGAAGCAGGAAGAAGGGGGATCGCATGCGCAAATTTCAAACATTGGAAGAAATGAATATTCGGCAGAGTCCTAACGGCAGAAAAATCGGTATCGTGCCTAAAGGAGAAAGGATCAGCGGGGAAATATTGACAGAAAAAGACGGGATCCTTTGGCTGCAAACAGAGTATGAGGGACGCAAGGGCTTTGTAGCGGTGCTGCCGCAGGAAAAAAATTATGCGGTAGAGCTTTCGGAACCGGAGGAAACGTTTTTTGCGGATATGGAGGCTTTAAGGAGGGCCTATCAGGCACTTGAAGAGAAAATAGAAAAGATCCGGGAAATTATGAAAGAATTTTAATTTTTGATTGAATTTTATAAAAAGCCGTGCTATAATAGTAAAAAAATAAATAGCGTAATTTTGCTGATTTGATAGAGGTGTCCGATGGCGTACTGTCATTCTTGCGGTGTTTATGTTGAAGAGCAGGAGGAGGTCTGTCCCCATTGCCGGGCGGTATTAAAGCAGGAGTGTTCAGATCTTGATGCCGCGGTCTATAAGGGCGGAAAGGTTCCTCTGCGGAAACATCCTCGGCGTGGTCTGGCAATTGCCGCGCTGGTGCTGGGAATCTGCAGCTGTGTTTTTTTAAATATCACCTGCGGTGTTTTGGCGATCGTGTTCGGAGCTATGGCTAAAGCCGCCGGGAAAAACGGTGTATCCAATGCCGGATTTATCTGCGGGATTATCGGCGTTTCGCTGGCGGTGCTGGCTTTATGCGCCTATTTATTTTTCTGGGGTGTGTAAAGGCGTTTTGCGAAGAAAAATGCAGTACGGCTTTTTATGATTCTGATGAAAGAGGTTTATAGGAATGGCTTATTGTAATTATTGCGGAACTTATGTTGACGATCAAGCAATGATCTGCCCCAACTGCAATGCAGCGCTGAAGTATACGCAACCCAACATGCAGCCCGTGGTGGAGGGGAACGGGAATGTCCCGCTGGATAGTCACCCTAAGCGGGGAATGGCGAGCGCTTCGCTTGTACTGGGAATCTGCAGTCTTTTCTTTTTTGGGTTGTTGCTGGGAATTTTGGCAGTTGTATTCGGTTCCGCAGCAAACCGGGAAGGAAAGGTCTCTGTCGCTACCGCGGGTAAGGTTTGCGGAATCATCGGCATTGTAGGTTCGGTTTTGTTTGGAATTTTTATCACGCTGCTTATTTCCCTGATGTTAGCGGATGCTATGGAGTATATGGCAATTCTGCCCTTTTTATAAAATTGGCGGAAGTGCTTTTTTTGCTTGACAGTCTCTGATATTCTGTA
>URTC01000246.1 GCA_900550765.1 uncultured Clostridia bacterium
TTTTCAGCCACTTACAAAAATACAGAAATAAAGTAAGAAGCAAAAAAAAGCAGAAAAAAGCAAAGTAAAACGAGGTTTCGGTTACTAAATCGTTACCTCGTTTTCTTATTGGTAACAGACTATTTAAATGATAGATTAGCATTGACTTGCTTAGATTTTTAGGTTATCAAATAACTCAACAGAATTTAATTTCATCGCTAAAAAAAGTTGAGTTATGAGCGCAACAAGAAACACGTTTAAAGTTCATTTCTATGTGAAATGGAAAGAAGTACAACCGGACGGTAAGGTACCTATTTTCGGGAGAATAACTATTAACGGAGAACCTAAAACTTTCAGTACACAACAATCTGTAACTCCCAATTTATGGGATATACCATCAAACCGGGCTAAAGGTAAAAGCGTCGAGGCTAAAAATGTAAACGATAAACTGGATGATATGCACACCAGTATTAAAAATACTTATGATAGCCTGAAAAAAGAAAATCCCAGCGTTACATCGGAAGAGGTAAGGAATACTTTTCTGGGGATAGATGTAGTGGACGAAAATAAAACCATACTTTATCAATTAGACGAATATTATAAAGAATGGGGTAAACGGGTTAAAAAATCAACTGCTGAAAGGCATGTTTACTATCGTAATGCTTTCGCCGCATACATTCCCAAAAAATACGGTGTCAGTGATCTTCCCTTTACTAAACTTAACAAAGAATTTCTTGTAAACTATTACAATTATCTGCTTGATGAGTTGAATTATAGTTCCGGTACTGCTTATAAAGCAATACAAAAAATTCAAAGAATAGGGTTTATAGCCGTTAAAAAGAAGTGGGTAAAACAATATCCTTTCGGTTATTTTGCACCTAAACCCAAGTACAAAAAACGGGAATATCTATCTGATGAAGATCTCATTACTTTAATGAACTTTGAATGCGGGAATCATCGCCGCAGAGCAGTTCGTGATATGTTTGTTTTTTGCTGCTTTACCGGGTTATGTTATGTTGACCTCTATAATCTGACTTATGATGATATTAAGATTATAAACGGAAAGATGTGGTTAATCGGGGACCGTCAAAAGACACTTTCGCCATATTATATTAAACTTTTACCCATCGCTGTGGAATTAATTGAACGGTATAGAAACTATCCTGGCAAAGCAGACGAAAACAGAGTATTTCCGGTCAAAGACCGCGATAGTATGACTGCCACATTAAAACGTCTGGCAAAAGATTGTGGAATTAAGCTTAATATATCTACCCATACAGGAAGGCATACATTCGGCACTACCATTACTTTGACAAAAGGAATACAGTTGGAAACTCTTTCAAAAATGATGGGCCATAAGCATATAAAAACGACAAGAATTTACGCGGAAATAACCGCAAGAAAGGTAGAGGAAGATATGAATCTCCTGGACGAAAAAATAGGAAATCAATTTGAACTGGCAGGTTAAAAAAAAGCCCTTTTAACGAAGGCTTTTTATGAAAAGAAAACAGCCAGAATTATTTATGCCGTAAATAACGTGGTCAACCCAAAATTTTGCGAGACCTCATGGCTGTTTTCTAAAACACTACCGGTATCCGATAAAATCTATCGACAAGCATTGGGTTATTTTTATCCCAAACTAAAAGAGAGTAAGAGAGGTGTTTTACATTTGCATCCACTCAAAATAAAAACACGGACTTAAACTCTCCTCCGCTTGCGATCGGTATTAGGGAACCTTAGACTTACAGAAAAGAGCAAGCCCGCGTGATTATATGCCGATACAAAAGAGTATACGATATATAAGCGTAGGCGTTGCCTCCTTCCCGTTCCTAAAGTCTGATTTGCAATAAAGTCCCTAATTTTATCACAAGTGGAACGTTTGGGATATAACGCGTTCACTTTTTCTAATGCAAATTAAATAAAATAATTCAGTATTTACAAGCTTTATGATGTAACCTCATTGTCTTCTTTAGTTTTGTCTCTGTTGCGTTCTTCGAACCAGCGAAAAATTTCCGCCATAGTTCGATAATTACTAATTTTCCTGTGAAATTTTTTAAAGATTTTTCCCCATTTATTCAAACATTTTTCCGCATAAAGTATTTCATCTTCAGTAACTTTTCCCGGTTGTTCGGTAATTTTTTTCATAATTGCGAACTCCTTTTTCACTTCCATCGGGTGAAGATCTTCACACATTTTAACTAGAAAGAACATTGAGGTAATAAGTAAATTCACATCGACCGATGAAGAAAACACTTCCTGACTACTTGTCTTTAACTTGCTTTTTTCCATTATATTAAAATTGTACAACCAAAGAAGGTAATGATATACCTTCCCTGGTCATAATTAAACATCCGGTTATTCGATAGTTTCTTCTCTTGCTGTGATTTTGAAACACTCCGGAATAACCACACTGTGATCCTCTGTATAAATGCGTAAATCAACCGAATAATTGCCCGCAGGCATTTTGTGTTTACGCATGATTTCGATTCTCCCGTCCCGGGTGGCAGAAACATACTCCAACCCTTTATCGAAACCATTGTCCGAATGAACCGCAACAACGGTGTACCTAACCGGGGCGGTACCGTCCACACCCGAAATCTGATTGGACTGATAAGGGAAATCACTATCCATAGGTTCCTCAGGAATATCGGTATAAGCTGATATAATCAATGAATCAGGATAAAACCGGGCATTTTCGGTCATGAGGAATCCCTCTTTCATATCCGTACAATTCAGCAAAAGAAACCCTATGGCAACCGTCAACAATAACTTTATCTTTTTCATAAGCATAGTTCTAAAGTTCAACCCATTGAAGCGGATAGGAAAGCCGGTGTATCACTCCGTTTGTCGTTACAAAATTCTTTCCATTGACGTATATAATCCGATCAGTTTCCTGATCGTGAATATAGAAAGACTCCGGCCCTTTGTCGGCAGCCCCATCATAATCGGAAGTCCGGCGGAAACAACGTAAATGATTTCCGGCCAGCGTTTCAACCATCTTACCGCCCTTTAATTCTCCCTTTATTTCAAAATCACAATCGGTTGAAACAAACTTTTCCGGAACGATATAGGAAAGGATCATTCTCCGGCAAAGCTCAACCGGAATATCCCCCACACATTGATAAAGCCTTTCGCCATTGTCATCCACTGTTTTAAATAAAAACTGATTAACGGAATGATTCGTGATGGCAAAAAAGGTAAAATCAGCCTTTTCAAACAACGTCTCCAATCCGGCATGGCGTACTGCTACGACAATAGAATCAAAATTGTAATGGTCGGACTGTAAATATTCCCACAACGAACAATCGATCGGTTCGTTGATGCCGTAATTATGGTCGTAATCATTCTGG
>URTC01000247.1 GCA_900550765.1 uncultured Clostridia bacterium
TTCGACTTCTGGCTGCAGTTCTTTTGATCGCGTGCTAGGCGGGTGATCTGTTCCGGCAAGCATTGTGCTCTGCGGAGGAGATCCGGGAATCGGAAAATCCACTCTTTTGCTGCAGGTTTGTGATTTCATTGCAAAAGAGAAAAAAGTCTTGTATATCTCGGCAGAGGAATCCGCCCGGCAGATCAAGCTCAGGGCAGACCGTTTGGGATGTATTGCAGAGGAATTGTATTTACTTACCGAAACGGATATCGAGGAGATCTGTGCCCAGATCTCTCTGCAAAAACCTGATGTAGCGGTAGTGGATTCCATTCAAACGGTGTATGCACCGTATTTGAATTCCGCACCGGGAACGGTATCGCAGGTACGGGAATGCGCTTCTCGGCTGATGCGCACGGCAAAGACCTGCGGAACGGCAGTTCTTACTGTAGGCCATGTGACTAAGGAAGGGACGCTTGCCGGGCCTAAAGTGTTAGAGCATATTGTGGATACGGTATTGTATTTTGAGGGCGAAAGAAATAATACATTCCGTGTGCTGCGGGCAACCAAGAACAGATTCGGCTCTACCAATGAAATTGGTATTTTTGAGATGAACGAACAGGGAATGCAGGATGTGCGGAATCCTTCGGAAATTTTTATGTCCCAGCGCAGTCAGCCGGTGCCGGGTACGGCTATCTTATGCTCGCTTGAGGGAACGCGTCCGGTTATGGTAGAGATTCAGGCTCTTACAGGAACCTCTAGCTTTGGCAATCCGCGCCGGGTAGGAAGCGGTGTGGACTACAGCCGTATGGTTACGCTTTTGGCAGTGTTGGAGAAACGACTGGGATATTCACTGTATAATCAGGATGTATATATCAATATTGCCGGAGGACTGCGGGTGGAAGAACCGGCGCTGGATCTGCCGGTACTGGCTGCAGTCGCTTCAGGATATCAGAATATTCCTCTGCCTGAACACACGGTGCTTATGGGGGAAGTATGACTTACCGGTTAACTCCGCACGATAAGCGGCTGCCAAAAACGAATCGATGAGTGTATCAAACTGGGGTTTCAAAGGGTGATCCTGCCTAAGGGAAACAAGCGCGGTTTGAGAGAAAGCAGCGAGGTTCAGCTGCTGTTTGCAGATAATATTTTTACAGCCCTGGCTTTGGCAATGGGAGAAAAGTGAGGATTTTTATGCTTAAAAAGATTTTTCGTTTTTTATTTATTCCCATAGGGGCGGCTATCGGCTATTGGGTTTGGAAGCTTGTGGAACTCATTATCCGGCAGAATGAACTTCAGTTCCTTGGATGGGCAGCCACTGCTTGTGCACTTTTTTCTATTGCGCTGTTTGCAGTCTTCGGATTTTTTGCAGGAAAGCCGGCGTCCAGTGCGATTTCTCAGCTGCTTTCAAAAATTATTAAGCGCGCCAGGGAAATGCCTGCAAAAGAGATGTTTCTTGCCTGCGGCGGATTGCTTTTTGGATTTTTAGCAGCATTTTTGGTTTGTCAGATCTTTAATAATCTCAGCAATGAGGTTTTGGTTACCTGTCTGAATATTATTGTATATCTTTGCTGCGGCATTTTAGGGGTCCGCATTGCTATGATCAAGCATGATGATATTCCTCTTCCTGTAAGAAAGAAATGAGGGGAGGAATTTGAAAATAGCGGCGGAACTGTGCTGGATTCCAGCATATTGATCGACGGACGTGTATATGATATTTATAAGACAGGGTTTATTCAGGGGCCGATTTATATTCCCAAATTTATTTTAAGTGAGCTTTCCCGCCTGGCAGACAGCGAAGATGGAAAAAAGCGCCAGCGGGGAAGAATGGGCCTGGATATGATTAAAAGGCTTCAGCAGGAAGAAGGCGTACAGATTGAAGATCGGGATTATGAGGACCTTGAAAGCATTGATGATAAGATCATCCGTTTTGCGGCTGAAAAAAAAGCAAATATTATGACCAATGACTATGGTTTGAATATGGTGGCGTCTCTTCAAGGAGTGAAAATATTTAACCTTAATGAATTGGCTAATGCGCTTAAGCCTACCGTTATTGCCGGAGATGTGATTACTGTTTCAATCACGAAGGAGGGAAAAGATCCTTCTCAGGGGGTGGGATATCTTTCTGACGGTACAATGGTTGTAATAGAGGATGGAAGCAGTTATATCAACACGGAAATAGAAGCGGTAGTTACCAGTATGCTGCAGACCAATGCGGGAAAGATCATCTTTGCAAAACCTAAATAAGAAATTTTAGGAGGAATGCTTGATGAAAAAGATGATTGCTTTTTGTATTACGGTAGTCATGGTTCTTTCATGTGTGCAAATGGTGTCCTTTGCTTGGGTGGAAAATAATATTCTTGTGAACCCCAGCTTTACACAGGGAACCTTTGGATGGAACGTTGGGTCTTCCACACAGATTAGTGCCAGCACAGATGCTTATGATGGCGATGATGCGGCTATGCTGATAAAAAAACGCGGATCCAATCAGTGGGTGAGTGCGCAGCAGCATATCACACAGGCTATCCGTGACAGCGGCAGCGGACGGTATAAAGCTTCCTGTTATTTAAAGGGCAGCGGAACGTATATGCCCAATCTTGCACTGATGATAAAAATCGTGAATACCGACGGCAGTGCTGTCTATAAGGGATCCTCTTATAAAACATTGACAAATACATATCAATATTTTGAAGTTGATTTTTATCTGGATACCACGCAGTTATCTTATGTAGAATTCTATTGGTACAGTACGCAGACGGCAGAATATGATTTTCTTACAGACGCATGCAGGCTGGAACGAATTGGAGAATACCCGTCTTTGGGGAATAATCTTCTTGTAAATGCAAGCTTCGAAAATCAGACTGCTTATTGGAGTTCTGCCTCTCCTACACAGATTAGTGTAAGTACTAATGCTTATGACGGCGACAATGCCGCTATGCTGATAAAAAAACGGGGTCAAAATCAGTGGGTGAGCGTAAAACAGAATGTTACACAGGCCATGAAAGAAGCCGGCAGCGGATGGTATAAAGCTTCCTGTTATTTAAAGGGCAGCGGAACGTATATGCCGAATCTTGCCTTGGTGATAAAGATCGTAGCATCGGATGGCAGTGCAAGCTATAAAAGTTCTAATTATAAAACGCTTACGAATGCCTATCAGTATTTTGAAGTTAACTTTTTTCTTTATACCGATGAGATATCTTATGTGGAATTTTATTGGAACGGAACTACAACGAATGAATATGATTTCATTGTAGATGCCTGCAGTCTTGTTCATACGGTAGATTATGCATCCCTGCCTGTGCCGGATCCTTCCATACAGCGGCCGGAAAGAACCAGTATAGGCGCGATACG
>URTC01000248.1 GCA_900550765.1 uncultured Clostridia bacterium
CGATAATAAAGGGCCGAATATAGAGTGAAGTTCCCGGATCCGAGGGAATCCAGGCCTCATCTACCTTTACCACGGCCTTGATAGCCTGCACAAAATCTTCTTCCGGAATACGGGGAATGCACAGACGGTCATTGGTATTATTCGTACGTTTTGCATTCATATCAGGACGGAACAAATAGGCTTTTCCGTCAGCTCCTTTATAGGCTTTTAACCCTTCAAACATTTCCTGCCCGTAATGAAACACCATAGCTGCGGGGGAGAGGGAAAGCTTACGGAACGGCTCTACCCGTGGATCGTGCCAGCCTTTTCCCTCTGTATAGTTCATGATAAACATGTGATCGGTAAAGATCTTACCAAACCCAAGCGGTGTGCCCTTTTCCGGCTTTTGCGCCGGATGGTCGGTAAGCTGTATTTTAATATTAAGCATAATTTTTGCCTCCGTTATTCATGATAATGATAGCCTAATTCAATAGCTTTGCGGTTGACTTCCAGCTTATCCTGATGTTTAGCCGAAACCACCTTTTTTAGAGCCTGGTCGATGATCTCAAAGGGAATGGCACCGGTTTTTGCGATCAAATAGCCCATCAGGATCATATTGGCCAGGGAGGGAATGCCCGCGTCCGAGGCCATTTTCGTAGCAGGAATATAATAGGCTTTTACATCCTGGCGGGCGACTTTACGCTGGATCAGCGAAGAATCCACTAAAATGACGGCGCCGGGGACTGCCTCGGTTTCGTATTTATCTAAAGAAGGAAGGTTCATGGCTACTAAAATATCCGGCTTGTTTACAATGGGAGAACCTACGCCCTCGTCACTGATAATAACACTGCAGTTCGCTGTGCCGCCGCGCATTTCCGGGCCGTAGGACGGCAGCCAGCTGAGCTGTTTTTCTTCTAACAGTGCGGCATAGGCTAAAAATTTTCCGGCAAACAGAACGCCCTGGCCGCCGAAGCCTGCAATTAAAATATTGGTAGTGCTCATTTTTCTGCCTCCTGTGCTGCTTTATCTTTATAAACGCCCAAGGGATAATAGGCCAGCATGTTTTCCTTCAGCCATTCCAAGGCCTTTTGCGGCGTCATACCCCAGTTGGTAGGACAGGTGGAGACGACTTCGATTAAAGAGAAGCCTTTTCCCTCTACCTGGTTCTGAAATGCTTTTTTGATAGCTTTTTTTGCATTTTTTACATTTTTGACATCATTCACGGCAACGCGCTCAATGTAGGAAGGACCTTCTAATTCCGAAAGCATTTCACATACGCGTACCGGGTAGCCCACGGTTTTTACGTCACGGCCGTAGGGCGAGGTTTGTGTTACCTGTCCCGGAAGAGACGTTGGGGCCATTTGGCCGCCGGTCATTCCATAAATGGCGTTATTTACAAAAATAACGGTAATATTTTCATTGCGTGCTGCGGCATGCACGGTTTCTGCCATGCCGATGGAGGCTAAATCACCGTCGCCCTGATAGGTAAAGATGATGTTGCCGGGCTCAGATCGTTTTAAGCCGGTAGCAACGGCCGGTGCCCTTCCGTGGGCGGCCTCTACCATGTCACAGGCAAAATAGTTGTAAGCAAATACGGCGCAGCCTACCGGTGCGACGCCGATGGTGTTGCCCTCAATGCCCAACTCGTCGATCGCCTCGGCAACCAGTCGGTGAATAATACCGTGCGTACAGCCTGGGCAGTAATGGAACGGTGCATCCGTTAAAGCTTTGGGTTTTTGAAAAACTATCATTCTTGATCGCCTCCTTTTTGTACGGCTTCAATTTTAGCAAGGACTTCTTCAGGCGTGGGGATCATACCGCCTGTACGGAAGCATAGATCCACCGGGCGTGAACAATTGATGGCCAATCGAACGTCTTCGATCATCTGTCCCATAGAGAGTTCAACGGAGATAAAATGTTTGCACTGTGCGGCACGTTGAGCCAAGATTTTTTTGGGGAAGGGCCACAGCGTAATGGGCCGGATCAGACCCACTTTGATTCCTTTGGCTCTTGCTGCGTCTACGGCATTTTTGGAAACACGCGCCGCGATGCCAAAGGCTACCAAGGCAATCTCTGCATCGTCCATTTTATATTCTTCATATGCTGTTTCTTTTTCTTCAATCACGGCATATCGTTTATAGCGCTTAATGTTCCACTCTTCAAGCTCGGAGGGAACCAGGGCAAGGGAATTGATGATATTATGTCTGCGCGCGCATTTGGTGCCGGTTACCGCCCAGGATTTATCGTATTCGTTGATGGGTTCCGCCTCTAAGGATACCGGCTCCATCATCTGGCCCAGTGTACCGTCGGCCAGCAGCATGACAGGGGTGCGGTATTTTTCCGCCAGATCAAAGCTTTGGAAGGTAAGGGAGACCATTTCCTGTACGGATGCCGGCGCCAATACGATTAAATGATAGTCGCCATGGCCGCCGCCGCGGGTAGCCTGAAAATAATCGCTTTGGGAGGGCTGTATACCGCCTAAGCCCGGACCGCCGCGCTGTACGTTTACAATCAGCGCCGGAAGGTCACAGCCCGCTAAATAGGAAATACCCTCGCTTTTTAAGGAAATTCCGGGGCTGGAGGCGCTGGTCATTACGCGCTTGCCGGTAGAGGCAACGCCCAGAACCATATTGATGGCCGCAATTTCACTTTCGGCCTGAAGAAAGGTTCCGCCGATTTTGGGCATTCTTTTGGCCATGTAGGCGGCCACTTCTGTCTGCGGAGTTATTGGGTACCCAAAGTAGTGCCGGCAGCCGGCCATAATTGCGGCTTCGGCGATGGCTTCATTTCCCTTCATTAAAACCTTATCTGCCATAAAAATTCCTCCTTTATTTCTCTACGGTAATTACGCAGTCGGGGCACATAGTTGCACAAAAAGCACATGCAATGCATTTATCCTGATCCAACATTTCGGCAGGATGGTGTCCCTTTACGTTGATTTTGTCTTTTGATATGGCAAGAATCTGCTTGGGGCAGGCGCTTACGCACAGGCCGCAGCCCTTGCACAAATCAGTATCAAATGTAACCTTTGCCATTTTATTGTTCCTCCTTTATTGCCATGCGTTATGCTTTTGCAGCTTTAACGGCATAAGATTTTCAATTTTTCCCTGCAATGAATCAAACAGGTCCTCTTTTACGGTTGTCATTTTTATTTTCAGCCCCGTGGCGCGGGCGATATCCTCTGCGTAGGAAAGCGAATTCAAAACAGTTTCCGCCGTGGTTTCCGGGCCGAGGTTGGTATTGTTTACAAGGGCGGTAAAGGGAATCCCGCCGGCGGATTCAATTTCGTGCATAACTTCTATACAAGCTGCCGCGTCCGCGGTAAGCGGCCGGCTTTTATTGATA
>URTC01000249.1 GCA_900550765.1 uncultured Clostridia bacterium
GCGAGCACGAGGGAGTTGAGATATCCCGAATCAGCCTTCAGATCCGCCGGAAGGTAATCTATGCCAAGCTTGCTGATGAGGGTGGACAACGTCTGGTGTCATTGGAGGAACTAGGGGATGAGATAGCATAGTATAAAGGTGTTTGTCAGTATCCGAGACGATGTGTTCGTGATCGGATTCATGGTCTGCCAGCACGAACTCGAGCTGGCAGACTGCAAAGAAGGCGAGAGGTTTTTTGTGGCAATGCACAAATCAAACGAAAAAAATGAAAAAAAATATATTATCTCTTTTAAGCTATCTTTTACTTTCTCTGTTTTTACTGACCGCCTGCGGAAAAGATACTATTACAGAAATTTCTCCTTCCGCAACAGCCAATCATCAAGTTTCTTCAAGATCCCAGTCACCGCATCATGAAACAACTTTTGAGGATATGGCAGCATTTCTAAACACAGTGAATGCCGATACCTTTGAAAACGGGAATTTTAAGGATATTATTGAACGGGTAAAAAATGAGGGCTATATCGTTCAGCCATATTTCGATGGTAAACCGGCTGTTTTGAGAAATACGGATGATGACGGCGATGTACTGCTTTTTCCGCGATATAATAATGTAAAAGTTCCGCCTAAGTTCATGTATCATTTAATCGACGAAGAAATTAGCTATCGTGTAGACGTCATGTATATTGATGAACAATTTATATCAGCAGCACAAAGCAATGGCTATTTAGGCGTGTGTTCTGCTCGTGACGAACAAACACTTGATGAAATAAAAGGAGATTCGACTATAACACACTATGTACTTACCATTGACGGCTCTGAAAGAAATGTGACAGTAATCACTTATACGGATGGTCAATCCTATGGAGAATTTGTTTGGGATAAATATTTAATACGCGTACGGGGTGATTTGCTTACCGCCAACGACTCCTATACGAATATCAACATGGATCTTCTCCCCCACCTCAGCATTGAAAAGATGCCGCTGAATTCTTCCACAACCACACCGCCCATAGACTCTGCTACCCCGCAGCCAAGCGAAAGCCTGCAAACGACGCCCTCTACAACCGCCCCGGAAAGTACGGCTCTTCCTGCTGCCGTACCGGAGAAATAACAACTTCTACCGCCGCAATCTGCGGCGGTTTTTTTCACTATTGACTTTTAAAAATGAATTTGCTATGATAAAATCGCAGTAATTTGAATGGATAAATTCATCAAAATTCATGTCATATTCTATTTTTATACAGGGGGAATATTTATGAAAAAGAATGTTTGGCGCCTGACCGCAATCGCTTTACTGCTCACCTTTCTTTTATCCGCCTGCGAAGAAAGCCCTGCCGCGTCCCCTACGCCGCAAATCGGCTGCGGCGGTTTTCCGCCCCCGCAGCAACCGTACGGAGTAGCAACCTTTGAGGATATGGTGGCCTTTTTAAACACCGTAAACGCCAATGTATTCGAAGCCGGAAATTTTAAAGAAATTATCGACCGTACCCGGGCCGATGGGTATATTCTCCGCCCGTATTTTGATAATAAACCCGCTTCCCTGAATAACACGGGCGAAAATAGGAATGTGCTGCTTTGCCCGCGTTATGACAACGGAAAAATTCCACCGGGCTTTATGTATCATTTGCGGGAAGGAAAACAAAAATACCGGATTGAAATTACATATATTGAAGAAGAATTCGTCTATGCCGCAGAAGAAAACGGTTTTGCCGGATTTTACGCCGCCCGGAATCCGCAAGCAACGTCCAAAACACTGTCACTCCCGCATACCACGGTTACAATCGGCGGTATAGAAAAGAATGTAACCATTACCAACGGCTCCGGCAATTCTCCCTATGGGGAATTTGTTTGGGATAAATATCTGATACGCATCTCCGGGGATCTATTTACCACCGGCCGGCCGGACGCGGCGCTCAACACAGACCTTTTTTCGCATATCAGCTTTCGGAAAATACGGCTGAATCCAGAGCCTTTTTGGCCATCCTCTCCCCGATACGGACAAACGGATATTCCCATACCGCACCAGGAGCACGATGTTAAAGCGATGGCTGCCTTTCTGCATACAGCGGATGCAGAAACCTTTCAGGAAGGCCGTTTAAAAACCTTGATTTCCCAGGCCCAGGCGGACGGCTACATCCTTGAGCCGTATTTTGACGGAAAACCAACCTATCTTGCAGAAAACGGCTATATCACACTTGCACCCGCCTATTTTGAAGGCGATATCCCCATGCTGGTCTACCCCTGTTTAGACGGCGAGCTCTTTTTATACTACGTGCAGATTTACTACCTGCCCGAGCATCTGCTGCCCATTGCCAAAGAGGGCGGCGCCTTGGCTTTGTATGCCAATATGCCGGATACACCAAAAGAAGAGCTGACCGGATACAAAGCAACCGAATATCAAACAGAAAATTACTGTTTTACCATCGTAACAGCGCCCGAAGCCAAAAGTTCTTATGCAGAAATTTTATTGGAAGATACCTATTTAATTCAAATTTTCGGTGATAAAGCGTCTCATGATCATACCGCGCATAATTCTATATTACCGGAAATTTTGAATCATCTCTCTTTTCAAAAGCACGCTTTCGCTACGTAACCGTGTTGAAGAGGATTTTTCTTCTCCGCCTGCCAAGTTTTTTGTAATATTTTATTTTTGCCTTTCATAGTAGTTAATGTGCAGCAAAAAACGGTAAGGAGGAATAGATGTGGAACAATTTGATTTATACAAAGATATTTCCCAGCGTACGAACGGTGATATTTATATTGGCGTAGTGGGCCCTGTCAGAAGCGGCAAATCCACCTTTATAAAAAAGTTCATGGATCTTCAGGTTCTGCCCAACATCGACGATGAGAATGAAAAAATACGTACCATGGATGAACTTCCGCAAAGTGCCAGCGGAAAAACGATTATGACCACCCAGCCGAAGTTTGTTCCCAATGAAGCAGTAAAGATCGATCTGGATGAGCATACTTCTTTCAATGTACGGCTTGTTGACTGCGTAGGATACCTGATTGACGGAATCCTTGGCCATACGGAGGACGATATGCCCCGGATGGTGCGTACCCCTTGGTCGGAAGAAGAAATGCCCTTGAGCGCGCCGCGGAAATCGGTACACAAAAAGTAATCCGTGATCACAGTACTATCGGCGTGGTAGTTACCAGTGACGGCAGCTTTACCGGCCTGCCTCGCAGCAGTTACATTGATGCGGAAGAACGAGTCATCAGTGAGCTGAAAGATTTAGGTAAGCCGTTTATCGTAATCCTAAATACCACGGAACCTTATTCAGTAGATACGCAAAAACTTCAGC
>URTC01000250.1 GCA_900550765.1 uncultured Clostridia bacterium
GATTGATGTGGCCGAAAATATTCATACCTGTGATGCATACCGGCATCCGATTTCAGGGCACCAGGAGGGAGCGTCGTTTACTACGGTAACAGGAAAAGGAACGACGGCGGCAAAAGTCAGCAAAGAAGGAAAATCGATGTTCCTTTCGCCGGAAATTACATCTCGTACCGGCCACGATTGGTGGGCGGCGCAATGGAAGCAGAATATCAACGGTCTGCCGAATTTTAGTTCCGCTAAGGATTATTGGGCATCGCCGAAGGTAGGAATTAATTATGAGGATCGCTATGCGTATCTTTGGACAAAGGATTTTGGTGCCCGTGTACGCGGCTGGCTGAGCTTTTTAAACGGCTTTTTCGGTTACGGTTACGGCTGTGCAGATCTTTGGTATTATAAAAGCACCTATGATATGAAGGGTGATTCTGTTCTTCGCGATGGTCTTGAAACAATTACCGAAGAAGAAAAACAGATGAAGTGGTGTGAAGCTATTAAGTTAGAATCTGGGGTACAGGTATGCTATATGAAACAATTCTTTACGGAATTTGAATGGTGGAGGCTTGTGCCTGATTTTGATGAACAGAAGTATTTTCTGCCGGAGGAAGGCTGCCTTTACAGCTGTGCAACGGAGCAAAATCAGCGGTACGTTGTGTGCTTGTATAACCGTACGGAAGTCAGCGGTTGTTTAAAAGGACTTTCAAAAGCGGATACATATACCGTAAAGTGGTTTAACCCTCGAACAGGCACCTATGCAGTAATAGAACCTTTCGCTCACGCAGATGAAGAAGGAAGGTATCGTTTGCCTAAAAAACCCGATGCCATGGATTGGGTTATCTTAGCTCAAAAAACAATGGAAAAGAAATAAAATTTTTTGCAGCGTGTTTTCCGGCAGAACGGCCGAAACAATAAAGTAAAGGAGAAGGAAAATGAAAAAAACAAAATTGCGTGTCATAGCACTGAGTTTGGCTTGTATCATGGTGCTGGCTGTCGGTAATTTTATATTTGCCGCCGGAGAAGTAGCAGGCCTTGTCTGGACGAAAGGCGGAGCGCCCAATCCGCTGACGGTTGAAACAGAAAATGAGGTAAGCTATTATAAAACGGGGGGAATTACTGCCAGCTATCAATCGCCTTATTGCAATATTTATTCAGAAGTAAAACAAATTTTGGGGCAGAGGGAAGAGGCGGAGATCGAAGTTTCTTTTGATTATTTCGTTACTTTTAAGGCAGAAGCGGAGAAAACTGCGAGTGCGCAGGTAGTTATGCGCGCGGGGGACGTCAGCGATGCTGCAAAAGCTATTGCAAAAGAAGAATTTTCTACACTTTATGAAGGAACGATATTTCGCAAAGTAGATGCGGTGAATATCATGAGTACCAGTTTTTCAAATTCCAGCGTTACGTTCAAGGAAACTTGGCAAACGTTTTCCTCTATTATAAAAGTAACACAGGCGGATTTGAGCGATGGCCTTTGGGAAAAATGGGAACTCTGTTTTAACAGCATTAAAGATTTTGAAAATATCGCGAGTATCGGAGTAAAAAATACGCAGCTGAAAGATGTTACGCCAATTGTAATACCCGAAGGAACGCTCCAGTGGAATCAGGGAACGGCGGATAAAATAACGGTAGGAAAGGAACAGGAGGATATTGTATTTGTCAGCGAGGGAATTACGGCGGCCTGGAGGAGCCCCTTTTGCGATATCTATTCTGTGGTGAAACAGATTTTAGGCCAAAAAGATGCGGCGGCGGTTCAGGTTTCTTTTGAATATGCGGCAGATTTTGGGGCGGCTGCAGAGAAAACGGCTGATGCAAAGATTGCCATGCGCGCAGGCGGCCTCAGTGAAGAAGCAAAAACGATTTCGCAAGAAGAATTTTCAACGATTTATTCCGGAAAACTGTTTCGCAAGGTTGACAGTGCCAATATTATGAGCACCAGCTTTGAGAATGCTGGTATTACCTTACGTGAGGAATGGCGGACGTTTTCTTCTGTGATTACAGTTACGCAGGCGGATTTAAGTGAAGGCCTTTGGTCAAATTGGAACTTGTGTTTTAATAGTATTGGAAATATTGACAATATTGAGCGTATCCGTGTGAAAAATACAAAAGTAGAAATAGGAACCATCGATGTAAAACCCGAATCGCCGGAGGATGCCATTGTTTGGGAAAAAGGGCTGGCCGAAACAATAACAAGTGAAACGGTTGGGGAAGAGATTATCTATACCGCCGGGGGGATTACAGCTTCGTATAAATCACCCACAGCCGATATTTATGGTAAAATTAAAGAACTTTTGGGAACGAAGCATTCGGAGTATCTTACCATTGAATTTGAATATCTTGCGTCTTTCCAGGAAGGAAAGGAAAAAAATGCGGACGGTAAAATTATGCTGCGTGCCGGTGGTATCAGTGAAGAAGTGAATCAAACGGATAAAGAGGCGTTTTCATCTATTTATCCGGGAACATTGTTTAAGAAGATCGATGCAGTTAACATTGTATGCAGCGATGGTATCGTCAATAATAGCGTTGTTTTCCGGGAACAGTGGCAGACATTTTCTTCTACGATAAAAGTTACACAACAGGATTTAAGCGAGGGGCTTTGGACACAGTGGAATTTATGCTTCAGCAATATCAGTAATTTTGAAAATCTTGAAAGCATCAGTGTAAAAAATACAAGAATTGCCATTGGCCAGCAGGAGATCAATTCTTCTTTAGAGTGGAAAAAAGGTTATGCTGGCGGCTTGGAAAAAATGAGTGAGGACGGCAAAGAGTTTTATCGGGCGACGGGAATCGAGGCTACGTATCACGCACCAACCTGTGATATCTTTCAAGTGGTGAAAGATCTTGTAGGCCAAAAAGAAAAGGCCTATATAAAGATTACGTTTCAGTGTCGTATAAGCGGTACACCTTCTTCAGCCGCACTGATTTTGCGTGCAGACAATTTGGGAAAAGCAGTAAGCGATGCAACACCGGAATCCTTTGCTTCTGTTTATGGAGGGACTTTGTTTAAAAAGATAGATTCCTCTAACGTGCTAACGAATGATCTTTTTGAAGGTAAGCTGAAGCTGGATGAAAATTGGCAGACAGTCAGCACGGTACTGGAAATATATCATAGTGATTTGAACAGCAATCTATGGGGAGCCTGGAACCTGTGTCTTTCCAATATAGAAGGCTTTGAGGATATTGCTTTTATTGACTTTACTGCAGTCACCGTGGAGGAAACAAGCAGTTCGGCTGATAGCGGCGATGCGGGGATCGGTTTGCTTGCGTTTGCTGCGGTGTTGTCGGCC
>URTC01000251.1 GCA_900550765.1 uncultured Clostridia bacterium
TTAGTTCGGCGAGGATGCCAATACCAAAAATGTTCCCCGGGATCAAATTCCTGCCGATTGGGAGGGACTGGATATCGGTGAAAAGTCCCGTGAACTGTTTGCCGAAGCAATCAAGGATGCCAAAACCGTGATTTGGAACGGTCCTATGGGTGTGTTCGAAATTGAAAAATTTGCCGGCGGCACGAAGGCGGTTGCGGCTGCGCTTGCCCAGTGCCAAGGAACCACGATTATCGGCGGAGGCGATTCGGCTGCGGCGGTTGAGCAGCTGGGCTATGCAGATAAAATGACTCATATCTCTACCGGCGGAGGCGCTTCTTTGGAATTCCTGGAGGGGCTTGAATTACCTGGCGTTGCTGCGCTGAATGATAAGTAAGGGGGGCAAACGGAATGCGGAAACCGATTATAGCAGGAAACTGGAAAATGAATAATACGCCCTCCCAGGCGGTGGAGCTGATTGAAGCAATCAAGCCCCTGGTGAAGGATGCGAAATGCGATGTTGTGGTCTGCCCGACTTTTGTTTGCCTGGATGCAGCTTCAAAAGCACTTGCGGGCAGCAATATCGGCCTGGGAGCGCAGAATGTGCATTTTGAGGAAAAAGGCGCGTTTACCGGTGAGATTTCAACGGGAATGCTGAAAGAACTTCAGGTAGGGTACGTGGTTATCGGCCACAGCGAACGCCGGCAGTATTTCGGTGAAACGGATGAGGTCGTGGCGAAACGTTCTTTGGCGGCAATTACAGCGGGAATTACGCCGATTATCTGCGTAGGCGAAACACTGGAACAGCGCCAGAACGGTACAACGTTCGAGATTGTAAAAAAGCAGACTGAGGCAGCGCTTGATTTGATGAGTGCGGCGCAGGTATCGGCCAGTGTGATTGCTTATGAACCTGTTTGGGCTATCGGTACGGGACTGACTGCTACAAAAGAGCAGGCAGAAGAAGTGATTGCATTTATCCGCTCGGTAGTTGCTAAAAAATTTGATTCTGCGGCCGCGGATGCGTTGCGTATTCAGTATGGCGGATCCATGAATGCCAAAAATGCGGCGGAATTGATGGCTATGCCGAATATCGACGGCGGCCTGATTGGCGGCGCGTCGTTGAAGGCTCCTGATTTTGCTGCCATCGTTGAAGCGGCTTCCAAAGAAGCGTAAAGAGATTCCATCGGCAGAATATTCTGCCGATATTTTTTTAGGAGTGAAATGAGTATGAAAAAAACTTACGGAATGATTATTATGGATGGATTTGGCATCAATCCTGATAAAACAGGAAATGCCATAGCCGCGGCCGGAACCCCCAATATCGATCGCTTGATGAATGAATATTGCTGGACGCAGATCGGTGCCAGCGGAATGGATGTGGGTCTTCCCGACGGACAGATGGGAAACAGCGAAGTAGGACATACCAATATCGGTGCCGGCAGAATCGTGTACCATGAGCTTACACGCTTTACGAAGGCGATTGCCGACGGTGACTTCTTTGAAAACGAGGCATTCTGCAAGGCTATGGAGCATTGCCATATAAACGGCGGAAGCCTGCACCTTTTAGGGCTTTTATCCGACGGCGGTGTGCACAGTCATATCGAGCATATGTATGCGTTGGCCGAGATGGCAAAACGAAAGGGAATAGAGAAGGTATTTGTTCATTGCCTTTTGGATGGGCGTGATGTACCGCCGGCTTCGGCTGCTGATTTTATTGAAGCGGCAGAACAACGTCTTGCACAGATCGGCGTGGGGAAGATTGCAACGGCTATGGGCCGGTTTTACGGTATGGACAGAGATAACCGATGGGATCGTGTGGAGAAGGCGTATAACGCGCTGGTCCTCGGCGAGGGCATCGAGTGCATTGATCCGGCGGCTGCGGTTAGAACATCATACACGCAGATCGACGGTGACGGGAAGCATCTTACCGATGAATTCGTTTTGCCTACTGTGGTAAGGGGAACGGAAAGAATCAAAGATGGTGACAGTGTGATCTTTTTTAATTTCCGGCCCGATCGGGCACGGGAGATTACTCGTACCTTTGTGGACGATGCTTTTGCCGGTTTTGAGCGCAAAGGCGGCAAAAAAGATGTGTTTTATGTTTGTATGACACAGTATGATGCGTCTATGCCTAATGTGGAAGTTGCTTTTAAACCGCAGACGCTGGAAAATACTCTGGGTGAGTTTTTGGCCAAAAACGGAAAAACTCAGCTTAGAATTGCCGAAACTGAAAAATATGCGCATGTGACTTTTTTCTTTAACGGAGGCCGTGAAGTGCTGTTTGAGGGAGAAGATAGAATTCTGGTAAATTCTCCTAAGGTTTCTACTTATGATTTAAAACCGGAAATGAGTGCTTATGAGGTTTGTGATAAGGCTGTAGAGGCAATTCAAAGCGGAAAATATGATGTCATCATTCTTAACTTTGCCAATTGTGATATGGTCGGGCATACGGGCGTGTTTGAAGCAGCTGTAAAGGCGGTAAGAACGGTAGATGAGTGTGTGGGCAGAGTTGTGAATGCAATCCTTGCTACCGGCGGTAAAGCCATTATTACTGCTGATCACGGAAATGCAGACCAAATGGTCGATACGGACGGAGTACAGCCGTTTACGGCGCATACAACCAATCCCGTGCCGTTTATTCTCGTTGACCCGGAGAATAAAAAAGCTCTTTTGCGTGAAGGCGGGCGTTTGGCGGATCTTTCGCCTACACTGTTAAAATTAATGGAAATGGAAAAGCCCGCGGAAATGACGGGAACCAGTATTGTTTAATTTTCGCCAAAATAACGCCAGGATATATTCCTGGCGTTATTTTTGTATTTACAGTTGACAAAAAAGCTTTTATGATATAATATAGTATTGATAACCAGATAGCATGTTTTTTAAAATATAAATAACATATTTTGTCATAAATAAGGTAGGGATGGGAATCTTGTTAAAAATACTTTGTGATGTATGCGGTGATTTGACAATTGAATACTGCCGGGAGAACAATATAACTATAATGCCCATGGTTTTTACGCTTGGTGGCCAGGAACAGGCATACACGCTTGAGGGGTTTAGTGCCAAAAACTTTTATGATGCAATGCGTAATGGGGCATCCAGCGGGACAAGCCTTCGCAATATACATAATTTTATTGAATTTTTCGATCCGATTCTTGCCGAGGGCAATGATATGATCTTTGTTAGTCTATCTTCGGGGTTGAGCGGAAGATATGCGAATTCTGTGGCAGCGGTGGAACAATTAAAGGAAAAATACACCGAACGAAAGATAGCTACGATCGATTCCTACGGG
>URTC01000252.1 GCA_900550765.1 uncultured Clostridia bacterium
CGCTCGCTGGAGACCGGTGTTTGCCATGTTTGGATGCGCAAGCTTGATTCCTTTACAAAAGAGGAACTGCTGGCGTATATTCAGGATGGTACCGACGACCGTATTTATGCGATTGCGCAGCTGCTGCGTTTGGGTACAGACCCCGCTCTTATCAGCGAAACGACACAGATCGATATGCTGTTTATTGAAAAAATTAACAACATTGTGCGCTTAGAGGAAGAGCTGGCTGAGCAGAAGGGCAGCCTGGACGCCCTGAAAAAGGCAAAAAAATACGGCTTTTGCGATAAATACATTGCAAAATTGTGGGGCATGGAGGAAGAGGACGTATTTGCTTTGCGCTGCGGCGCCGATATTTTTCCGGTATATAAGATGATTGATACCTGCGCCAGTGAGTTTGAAAGCTATATTCCCTATTTTTATTCCACCTATGCGGAGGAAAATGAATCCATCGTATCGGATAAGCAGAAGGTAGTGGTGCTGGGCTCCGGGCCTATCCGCATCGGCCAGGGCGTGGAATTTGACTATTCCACCGTGCACGCAGTGATGACGATTAAAGCCGCGGGCTATGAGGCTATTATCATCAACAATAACCCGGAAACCGTCTCGACCGATTATACGTGCAGCGATAAACTGTATTTTGAACCGCTTACCGTAGAGGATGTGATGAACATCCTGCACCTGGAGCAGCCGATCGGCGTTATCGCTTCGCTCGGCGGGCAGACGGCTATTAACCTGGCCCAGCCGCTGATGAAACGGGGCGTTCGTATCATCGGCACCGGAGTAGAGGCCATTGATAGGGCCGAAAACCGGGATTCCTTTGAAAAACTGCTGAAGGATCTGGCTATTCCGCAGCCTAAGGGAAGGGCAGTAACGACGATTGAAGAAGGCGTGCGCGCCGCAGCGGAGATCGGCTACCCGGTACTGGTGCGCCCCAGCTTTGTGCTGGGCGGCCGTGCGATGCAGATTGTTGCCAACGAGGAGATGCTGCGCCATTATTTAAAAACCGCCGTGGAGGTGGATGCCGATAAGCCCGTGCTGGTGGATAAGTACATCGTGGGCAAGGAGGTAGAGGTGGACGCGGTATGCGACGGCGAAAATGTGTTCGTGCCCGGCATTATGGAACTGGTAGAGCGCACGGGTGTACATTCGGGCGATTCCATCAGCGTGTATCCGGCCTTCAGCATTTCACAAAAGGTAAAGGAAACGATATTGGATTATACCAAAAAGCTGGGCCTTGGCATTGGCATTGTAGGCCTTTACAATATTCAGTTTATTGTGGATAGGCAGGAGAACGTCTATGTAATTGAAGTGAATCCCCGTTCTTCCCGCACCGTTCCGTTTTTATCCAAAGCCACCGGCTACAGTCTGGCGGATATCGGTACCATGGCCATTTTAGGCAAAACGCTTGCGCAGCAGGGCTTTGAGGAAATTTATCCGCCGGAGAAGGAACGCTGGTATGTAAAGGTTCCCGCTTTCTCTTTTTCAAAATTGCGGGGAATGGACGCGTAGCTTTCGCCGGAGATGAAATCCACAGGGGAAGCCATCGGCTATGATGAAAAGCTGACGCGCGCCCTATATAAGGCTTTGCAGGCTTCGGGAATGAATGTGGTAAACTACGGAACCATTTTTGTAACCATTGCCGACGCGGATAAAGAAGAGGCATTGCCGCTGATTCGCCGTTTTTATAATTTGGGCTTTAATATTGAAGCTACACTGGGCACGGCGATGTTTTTGAAGGAACACGGCATCCGTACCCGGGTGAAGAAGAAAATCAGCGAGGGCAGCGAGGAAATTTTGGATTCCATCCGCCAGGGCTATGTAACCTATGTGATTAACACGCGGGATGTCAACTCCCTGGGGGTGTATTCTGACGGATACGAAATCCGCGGCTGCGCGGTGGAAAATAACGTTACCATCTTTACCGCACTGGATACGGTAAAGGTATTGCTGGACGTGCTGGAAGAAACGACCATGGGCATTTCAACAATTTAAGGGAACGGATATGAAACAGGATTTTTATACGATAACTGAAAATAAAAAGCTGACGAAAAACGTTTATTTGATGAAGCTTTCGGGGGATACCTCGGCTATTACGCGCCCGGGGCAGTTTATCAACATTCAGCTGGAGGGCCGCTTTCTGCGCCGGCCGATTTCCGTGTGCGACTGTACCGAAGGGGAAATTACCATTTTATATAAAACCGTGGGCGGCGGCACCCTGCAGATGAGCCGCATGACACCGGGGCAAACGCTGGATGTGCTTACGGGGCTGGGCAATGGGTTTGATCTTTCCTGTAGCGGGGAGGCGCCGCTTTTGGTTGGCGGCGGCGTTGGCATTCCGCCGATGTATCTGCTGTGCAAAAACTTGCTTTCTGCCGGAAAAAAGCCAGCGGTTATTTTAGGGTTTAATACGAAGGATGAGGTTTTTTTTGAAGAGGAATTTAAGGCCTTAGGCGTGGAAACGACTGTAACGACGGTGGACGGCAGCTACGGCGTTAAGGGCTTTGTAACCGATGTGATGAAACAGCGCCGCTATTCCTATTTTTATACCTGCGGGCCGATGCCGATGTTCCGCGCCATTGAGGCCTGCGCCGTAACCAGCGGGCAGTTTAGCTTTGAGGAACGCATGGGCTGCGGCTTCGGCGCGTGTATGGGCTGCAGTTGCAGAACCAAGTACGGGTCCAAACGCATCTGCAAGGACGGTCCCGTGCTGACAAGGGAGGAGATCATATGGTAAATACGGCCGTTACCTTTTGTGGCTTAAAGCTGGAGAACCCGATCATTCCTGCCAGCGGCACCTTTGGCTACGGCAGGGAATTTGCCCAGCTGTACGATATCAATCTGTTAGGTTCCTTTTCTTTTAAAGGGACGACGCGCGAGGAGCGCTTTGGAAATCCTCTGCCGCGCATTGCAGAGTGCACCGGGGGAATGATCAACTCGGTAGGCCTGCAAAACCCGGGTATCGAGCGGGTGATCAAGGAAGAACTGCCGCAGCTTCAGACGATCACGATGCAGATGAATAGCGGCTACGAAACGCGGACGATCATCCTGACGGGTGGGAGAGGAGAGCGCGTGCGACGTAGATCTGCCAGTGATTCAGAGCATCGTCGTGGAGTCGCAGAAAGGCGAGTCTCCCTTCAAGGACCTGCGGAATCTGATCATACGGAGTAGGCGTGGAGCAGGAGTCATCTCTAGACGTGTATAGCAATTGTGTCAATGAGTTAGTTGGTTACCCCGTGA
>URTC01000253.1 GCA_900550765.1 uncultured Clostridia bacterium
GCGGCGCAAGGCGCATAAAAGAGAGAAAAAACAGCGGTGAAAGCCGCTGTTTTTTATTATACCTATTGAATTTGCAAAAGGAATATGGTACTATTTAGATGTAAAAAAGCAGAAGGGAGAGGGAACCCGTGGAGCTTTTTGCTGAAAAGTAAGGAAAAAGAGGTTTTTGATTCAGGCCGGGAATTTGGTTCTTGAGGAAAGGAGTAAAAAGCAATGAAAAAACTGATGAGCGTACTGGCGATCATTGTTTTGATAGGTGGTGCCATGACAGGGTGCGGCACAGAGTCGGATGAAATAGTGTTTCAAGGATATGGGGAAGAAGCAGTCCGTTTTTATACAAAAGAAGAATATGAGGCGGAATTTTTGAAATATGTTGCGGGAGAGGATGTAGATGAAAGACTTGCAGCAGTCGCTCGTTATATGCCGGAGGATTATTACTTAATGCCCGCAGGAGAATTTGAGCAAATAGAGATGTATTATGATGTTATGACAGTTTTGTCTAAAGAGGAGGGAAGGATAGTATATTGGAATGCAGCAAAGAAAAAAAGAGAGTTGAATGAACGAATAAAAAGTATGGGAGGATTTAATAATCGGTATACTTCAGAAAATTCTTTTACTATTTATGTATTTAGTGAAGTAACAGTAGAGGGGATAGAGTATATTATAGAAAGAGGCTTCAATGGGCCTAAAGCTATAGAATACAGAGAAAGCGTAGGAAATCCGCTTACAGAAGAAGAAATTATGTATCCAAGAGAAATGAATATATATTGGGAGCAGGATGGAGCTTTGATAGAAGTAATTGCAAATAAAAATAAACAAATAACAGATGATGCGGAACTGGTAAGCCATTACGGCAAACTGCAAAAGGTATATTACAATACTAATGATGCGGCGCAAGGCGCGTAAAAGAGAGAAAAAACAGCGGCGAAAGCCGCTGTTTTTCCTGCTGTCTGTGTTTTTTTTGAAGGATAAAAAAATTTTTTAAAAAATGTGACTTAGTCTTAGTTAGAAGGCCGTTTTATGTGTACAATACTATTATAAGCAGCGGCGGAATCGCCGGGCAGTAAAAATGCATAAAAGGAGAAAGATAAAATGGCGGAATTGAAAATTACAAAAAACAATTTTGAAGCAGAGGTTTTAAAGTCCGATGTTCCCGTTCTGTTGGATTTTTGGGCATCGTGGTGCGGCCCTTGCCGGATGCTGGCTCCGGTTATAGCGGAGCGTGCGGAAGATTATGCGGGCAAGGTGAAGGTTGGAAAGGTGAATGTGGATGAAGAACCGCAGCTGGCTGCGGCGTTTCAGATTTCCAGCATTCCCACGGTAGTGGTCATGAAAAACGGTAAGCCGGAAAAAATATCGGTTGGATATCAACCGAAAGAAGCACTGGCATCTATGCTGGGGTAGGAGAACTGTATGGGTGTTTTTGATTTGTTTGCAAAAAGGAATATGGATGAGGGTGTGGAAGAATTCCGCCGTACGCCGCAGGCGGTGCTGCTGGATGTGCGTACGGGAGAGGAATATGCACAGGGCCATATTGAAGGCAGTTATCATCTTTCGCTGGATCAGATTGCATCGGCCGTTGATGCGTTTCCGGATAAAAACACGCCTTTGTTTGTACATTGCCGCAGCGGTGCACGAAGCGGGCAGGCGGTATCGTATTTAAAGCAGATGGGATATCGCAGGGTAAAAAATATCGGCGGAATTTTGGACTATCATGGAAAGGTGGTAAGATAGATGAAAATAGTCATTGTCGGCGGTGTAGCCGGGGGTGCATCAGCCGCGGCAAGACTGCGGCGGTTAGATGAAACGGCGCAGATTCTTATTTTTGAGCGTTCCGGTTTTATTTCTTATGCGAATTGCGGACTGCCATATTACATCGGCGGGGTTATCACAGAAAAAAAGGATTTGACGCTGCAGACTCCCGAGAGTTTTTGGTCGCGTTTTCGGATCGATGCTTTGGTTCATCATGAGGTACTGCGTGTTGACCGGAAAAATAAAACGGTTACCGTTAAAAATTTGGTTACCGGAAGGATATACGAGGAGTCCTACGATAAGCTGATCCTTTCCCCCGGTGCCAGGCCGATCCGGCCGGAACTTCCCGGTATTGACAGTGAACGGGTATATACTCTGCGTACAGTAGAGGATACGGTAAAGATTCGTGAAAGTGTTGAAAAACAGCAGGTGCGGTCCGCAGTAATCATCGGCGGTGGCTTTATCGGGGTGGAAATGGCGGAAAATTTGCAGCGGCTGGGCATAGAAGTAAGCCTTGTTGAAAAGCTTCCCCAGCTTTTAGGACAGTTTGATGCGGATATGGTGAGCTTTCTTCATGCGCATATCAGGGAAAAAGGCGTTCAGCTGCATCTGGGGCGTTCGGTAGAGCGTTTTTTGGAAGAGGACGGCGGAATTTCGGTGTGTATAGACGGCGGCGAGAAGCTGTTTGCTGATATCGCGATCGCTGCAATCGGCGTTTTGCCTGAAAGTACACTGGCGGCAGAAGCCGGGCTGACGCTGGGAATGAAAAACAGCATTGCTGTGAACGAATATATGCAGACATCGGATCCGGATATTTATGCTGTGGGGGATGCGGCGGAGATTACACATAGGATAACGGGACAAAAAACCGTAATGGCGTTGGCCGGTCCTGCCAATAGGCAGGCGCGGATCGCAGCAGATCATATTTGCGGGATTCAAAGGCCGTATATGGGCGCTGCGGGGACGTCGGTTCTAAAGATATTTGATATGACTGCGGCGTCAGCAGGGTTAAATGAACGTGCGGCCCGGGCAGCGGGAATAGAATATGAAAAGGTGATTCTATCACCGGTATCGCATGCCGCATATTATCCCGGCGGTAAAGTGATGACGCTTAAGCTGTTATTTGAAAAAAACGGAAGAATACTCGGCGCGCAGATCGTAGGCTTTGACGGTGTAGATAAGCGCATTGATGTATTGGCTGCGGCAATGCAGGCAAAGCTGAAGGCGACCGATCTATGCGACCTTGATCTTGCTTATGCACCGCCGTATTCTTCTGCAAAGGATCCGGTCAATATGGCGGGCTTTGTGGCGGAAAATGTGCTTTCAGGTAAAGTGAAGCAGTTCTTTTATGAGGAGGCGCTTTCATTGCCGCGTGACGGCAGAGTAACACTTTTAGTTACCCGT
>URTC01000254.1 GCA_900550765.1 uncultured Clostridia bacterium
GTAGTAAAGCGGACGAATACCGATAGGATCTCTTGCGGCGATATACTCCTTTGTTTGCGCGTCATAGAAGATCAGAGCAAATTCAGCATCCAGCATTGGAAACATATCGGTTCCGTATTCCTGGTACATCGGCAGCAGAATTTCACAGTCCGACCCGCTTCGGAAGATATATTTCGGCGATAACTGTGCCTTTAATTTTTCATATCCGTATATTTCCCCGTTGCATACGGCGTAACTGCCGTTTAATTCAAACGGCTGCATACCTTCGGGAGTCAAGCCCATAATAGCCAAGCGGTGAAAGCCTAACAATCCGTTTCCCGTGTCAACAATTCTGCTGTCGTCAGGTCCCCTTGAAATTGTTTGGTCAAATCCTTTTTTAAAAGCAGAAAAGTCGGCACAGCGGTCGCAATATCCCATAATGGAACACATTGTAAAATCCTCCTTATACATTCAGCATTCAATAGGGCAAGTGCTGGAACTCGCTGTGCCACCTATCTTTTTTCTCTTATCGGCTTCCAATAAAGCCTTACCCTGTTAACGGAGGACAATCCGGCGCGCTTACTCAGAATTTTCCTTTGGGCTTGCAGCTTATCCGGTGTTATTCTCACGGACTCGGCTATATGGCTTCCACTCTCCCATATTCGCTGAAAGGGATCTTCCGTGATACTTCTCCGGATTCAAACGCTTTTTTATTATTCTACATCCTGAAGAGCCTCATATCCTTCTTCTCCGGTACGGACTTTTACGACGTTTTCAACATCATAAACAAAGATTTTTCCGTCTCCGATATGACCGGTGTAAAGAGCCTTTTTTGCTGTTTCGATAACGCTTCGCACGGGAATCTTACTTACCACGATATCAACCTGCACCTTAGGCAGCAGGTTCGTTTCTACGGGAACGCCCCGATAGTATTCCGGCCGCCCGCCCTGTACTCCGCAGCCAAGGACATGAGAAACCGTCATTCCGGTAATTCCCAGACTGCTCATTGCCGTTTTCAAAGTGTCAAAACGGGATTCTTTACAGATAATTTCCACCTTAGTGAACTTAGGCGTGCCGTCTTCAAAGGAGGGCATTTTCTTTACGGGAATTGCTTCAGCGACTGGGACGTCGGCAGTTATTGCTGTGATTCCTTCTTCCGGGGC
Organism: uncultured Clostridia bacterium; assembly: GCA_900550765.1. Taxonomy (GTDB): domain Bacteria; phylum Bacillota; class Clostridia; order Christensenellales; family QALW01; genus UMGS1322. The sequence goes on from URTC01000254.1 coordinate 1,143, forward strand.
GAAGGAAGCATATTTATTTACCGCAGGAGCAAAATCAGGATAGGCACTGGGAAGACCGTGCTCGGAGAGGTCCAATCCGGCAAGTTCATCTTCTGCCGAAGCTCGGAGTCCGTGTGCTTTACGGATTACGGCAAAGGTGAGGATCATCATAACGGCCGCATATACGGCAACGGCCAGAACACCCAGCGTTTGGATGCCTAAAAGCTGGAAGGAACCGGTATAAAAGAGGCCGGAAAGGCCTGCAGGAGCATCGGGATTGGCAAGAAGGCCTACGGCAAGCGTTCCCCAAATACCATTTGCCATATGTACACCCACCGCACCTACGGGATCGTCGATATGCAGTTTTAGATCAAGAACTTCAACGACGATAACGACAAGAATGCCGGATACGATTCCCACTACTGTTGCACCGATTGCGTCCAGGGCATCGCAGCCGGCGGTGATGCCGACAAGGCCCGCCAGGGATGCATTGAGACACATGGATACATCGGGTTTTCCGTTTTTGATCCAAGTATAGATCATTGTGGTTACCGTTGCTAAGGCCGGTGCAATCGTAGTGGTAAGGAAGACGGAGGCAAGTTCAGATGGCGTAGTTGCAGCCGCACCGTTAAAGCCGTACCAGCCCAGCCACAGAATGAATACGCCAAGTGCGCCAAGTGTGATGGAATGACCCGGGATGGCATTGACCTTTATGACTTTTCCGTTTTTGTCCCTTACATATTTTCCGATACGGGGTCCCAGGAAAATAGCCCCTACTAACGCGGCAATACCGCCCACCATATGAATAGCGCAGGAACCTGCATAATCATGGAACCCAAGCTGTGACAGCCAGCCGCCGCCCCAGATCCAATGTGCTTCGATTGGATAAATGATAAGAGAGATTACGGCCGAATAAATACAATAGGCAGAAAATTTTGTGCGTTCTGCCATTGCACCGGAGACGATAGTAGCCGCTGTTGCGCAAAAAATCAGATTGAATACGAACGTTGAGGCTCCGGTAAAGCCGCCGTCGGCCGGACTGGCAATAAATGCTTTAAAGTTTGCCCACATATCCATGTTCGGCAGACCGATCAGGCCGAATAAAGTATCTTCTCCCATCATCAGCGTGTAGCCAAGCAGAGAAAACACCACAGTACCGATGCAAAAATCCATCAGGTTTTTCATGATGATATTTCCGGCGTTCTTTGCCCTGGTAAAGCCGGTCTCTACCATAGCAAAACCCGCCTGCATCCAGAAGACGAGGGCTGCTCCTATCAGGAGCCAGAATTCTATTGTCATAAAAATACACCACCTTTTTATTTTACACTGAACAGCAGCTTTTCATAGGTCGGGAAGGGCCAGTATTTTTCTGCTGTAAGGGTTTCCGCTTCGTCACAGACGATGCGCAGTTCTGCCATTTTTTGAAGGATAACATCGCGGATCATGCAGGAGGCCTCGGTAATATCGGTGCAGGTCTGATATTTGATCAGCGAAGCTTCCAGGGCACAAGTTGCCGCGTCAATTTCATCGACCAAAGCGGACAATTTTGTGATTGCGTTCTTTTCATATTTACCGGAAAGTTCCGCAACGGCCGCTGTTTTGGCTGTAAGCGTATCCGCAAGTTCTTTGCTGTAGGCTTCTATGGCCGGAAGGATTTCTTTTTTTGCCATATTTACCATAGTCAGTGCTTCGATATTTACGGTTTTGCAGTAGTTTTCCAGTGTAATTTCATATCGGGACTGAATTTCTGCCGGAGAAAATATTTTATGGGAGGTAAGCATCTCTACATTCTTTTTTTCTAAAATCGCAGGCAGGGCATCCGGCGTCCTGCAGGACTGCGGCAGAACGAGATTGCCCACGCCGTTGGAACCGTGGCACTTCGCCGCAGGCGCGCCGAACTCCGCCTCGAGATAGCGGTCCGCGCCCCGGGCCACCGGGACATCCGTCCGGAACAGGGAGAGGATGTTCAGCGCGTTTTGCGTCGTCACATCCGTGTGATTGTTGCCGCCCATAGTGGTCACGGCGCGCAGGTC
>URTC01000255.1 GCA_900550765.1 uncultured Clostridia bacterium
TAATCACCTTGCTTTTGGCCTTGCTGTCTTTCAGCATGGAATACGCCTGTGCAAGGCCGGCTTCCATATTCGTTCCGCCGCCAGCGTTGATATTTTGTATGGTATTGTTCAGGTAACCTTCATTCATACAAAAATCAGAAAGGCACATGGAACTGCTGTCGTAAGTAACAACACCGATGCTTGCATCTTCTTTTAAAATGGTATTAATAAAATTATGGGATGCTTTTTTGGTTTCATCCATCGGTGTTCCCGCCATACTGCCGGAAACATCTAAAACAAGTGCAATATCCCGTTCACCGGAGCTTGTCATGGTAGGCCACTCGGATTTTCCGCCGTCTTTTTCTATTTCATCAATTTTTGCCTGTACGCAATCTGCATAAACCTGTGCTCCCTTATCGTTCGGATGCATAGAATATGCGCTTATCATCCCCTCTAAATCTTCGCTGTTTCTGCCGATATGCACTTTATTGATGTAAGCGTCTTTAGAATAAGCCTCATGTCCATCAAAGGCCTCTTCAACAGAAACAAAGCAGATCTTCATCCCCTCGGTTTTGCACGTTTTAACAATAGATTCAATTTCATCATTAAACCTGCTTACAGAATCATTGATAAGCTGTGCGTCTTCTTTGCTGAATAAAATTCCCTTGCCGTTTTGTTCAAGCAATTTAGGATATCCCGCAACAATGATTTTAGCCTGAATCCCGGCCGCATTTTGAATATCATAATACGCCTGATACAGTCTTTCCCGAATACTTGCGCCTCCGTCAACGCCATAATAAAATTCGCTCCAAACTGCATTCAACTTATCATTCAATGCTCCGGGATTAAACGGATGAGGAATGGCTGCTTCCGTTACAACATCTACAAATTTTGCATCATTTCCGCCTATAGAAATTGTAACATATTCCGCTTTTTCATCCCCGAGTTTTTTGAAAATATCCAGCTGCTTATCGATATTCTTAGATCCGGAAACGCCCTTTATATCATACTCTTTGCGCTGTGTATTATTTAAATGATACGTTGTGGCACCTGATGTAGCAACAAAAAACCAGTTTTTCCCGCGGTTTTCAGCCATCGTGCCGTTAACTCCGTCAAGGGTAAGCCTTCCTCCCCAGCTTTTTTCCGATCGGTGTGCCAGCCAGTCCTGATTTTGAACTTTTTGAGAAACTGCATCATTTTGGCCGTAAAACGGTTCAATACCCTCGCCCGAAGAATACGAATCTCCCAGGGAAACCATGATTCTGCTTCCGCCTGTGTCATCCGATAAAGGTTCTGCCGAGACTTTTACTGCAGAAACTGAAGCTATCATAGAAAACAATAAAATGAAACAAAGAAGCAAGCTTGCAGCCCTTGTTTTCCTTGCAACGTCAGCAGCATGATTCATAATTTATCAATCTCCTCCCCGGTCAGTTTTTCAAGAGTTTCCGCATCGATTCTTTCCACTGTTTTAATTACAGCCTGCGATTCCTTGGGAACATTGATATAAAATTTATTGGTTGTACTGTCATAACTCGTGATCGTATCGGTTTCAGAAATCGTTACCGGAATCTTTGTTTCATCTGTAAAATTATATGAAATCGGGCTTGCAAAAAACGCTCCGTTTACTTCAAGAATCATCCATACATCCCCGCCGGCCGTCATATAGTAGGTTTGATACATCGGATGCTGAGAGGAGGAATAGCTCGAAATTTCCTCTGTACCGCAATACGTACCGTCCATAGTATATTCATAGGTTATAGGATTGCCCGTAAAGCCTCTTTCGGCAAAGTTTTGGCGCGCTTCCCTTTCCGTACTGATATCCTGAGAGGAAAGCACATCAAAGCTCGATTTTAAATCCGTATTTTCTTTAAAATATTTTTCAGCATCAAATGCAGGAACCTCATAATTATCGCCCAAATCAATCTCTTCCCCGTCAGTATTTTCGATATTTCCCTGATCGGAATTTCCGCTGTCCTCGTTTGGATCTTCTGCAGGAGGAACTGCAGCATCTTCGTCTTTCAGTCCCATGGAAACAAAAATATTGTCTATACACGGTATATCAAGTTTATCACTGTATACTAAGAAGCAAACGGTGCCAAATCCAATAATGATTACTGCCAAAACAACAGCAATCACGATGCCAACCTTTTTAGCTTTATTTTTCTCCTTAGCCGTTTTCGTTCTTTTTTTGTTTGTTTTTTTGCCTGAACCGGCGGCATCCCTTTGCTTATCTTTAACTTCTTTCTCACAGTTCGGGCATTTACCGGTTTGTTCATCGAGTTTTGTTCCGCATTTACCGCAAAACTTCGCCATATTCCTTATCCTCCTCATATAAAATTAAAACGCAGGGATCAAAAAGCAAACAATGTCCCTGCGTTCTTCACGCATGCCTCTACCTATTTACAAGCAAATCCACCGCAACCCTTTACCGATCTCCTAAGAAAAGGCTATTACGTCTTAATCCGATGAATACAGTCTCTTTAACGATCCCAAAAGCCCTCTCCTCCGCATCAATACCATTGGAACCGCAGAAATCTGAAAACACTCCCAATAGATTCTATTGCATAGGGGCCCTGATAAATACCGGAAGAAACACTGTAATTTCAAATATTTAAGATTTTATCCGCCGATCTGCCCCAAAAGTCCCTTTGCATTTACCGCGGCAAGCAAGGTCTGCATTTTTTCCTCATCAGGAGAAACCAGTTTCTCAAGCTCATATTCGCGGCCGAGCCCCGCATATTTATCAACGCCGAAGCGATGATACGGCAGCAGATGCAGCCGCGTAACGTTCTTTAAGTGCGATGCAAACTCCGCAATTGCCGAAATTTCTTCCACGGTATCATTAAACGTAGGAATCACCGGCACACGGATAATCAAATTTGCACCAGACTCTGCAATCTTTACTGCGGTTTCTAGCATCTACTCGTTATTCTGACGGGTAAACGCCTTATGCTTTTGACTGTTCATATGCTTGATATCCATTAAAAACGTATCGATGTGCGGCAGCAATCGGGATACCACCTCAAACGGGGCACAGGCAGTTGTTTCAATGGCAGTGTTGATTCCACGCTCTTTACTCTGCGCTAAAAGCGCTTCGGCAAAATCAGGCTGGCACATCGTTTCTCCGCCGGAGAGCGTCATACCGCCGC
>URTC01000256.1 GCA_900550765.1 uncultured Clostridia bacterium
AGCAAAGTCCGCTTTGCTCCGGCTTATTTTTTAATCTGCGACTTCAAAAATAAGCCGTCTGCCCGCTCCCTTGCTCCTCCTTTTACGCAAAAGGTCACGCTCGGCGCCCCGGTTCGGTTGCAAGCGCCCTCACGACGGTTCGCTGTCGTTACCAACCTTTTGCGTTCTCTTTTTTTTTCTATCTCTTACGGAAAAGAAGCTGTGATAGTTTGTTTGAACAGCGCACTTAAAAGTGCTGCTGTTATCTGAAAAAGGAAGGCGCGCTGCCGGCGGCAGAAGAAGCGCCTTTTTTTTCGCGGCGTCGCGGCAAGCAAAGTGGCGGCTGTTTCCGTGCAAAGCCCGAAAACCTGCACGCCATGCTGCCACTCTCCCCGTAAAGCCATTGCCTTCCGGGACCCCGGATGCCGCAAGATGCGTGTGTCACGGGGGTGAGCTCCTGCGCAGGAAAGTCATTGATAAGAAATTCACATTTTTGCAAGATATAAATCGTCGTCTTTTCTTTTATTGTTTTGTTTGGTATAATATATCTGTCTACAAAATTAGATCTGCATGGATTTTTAACCTAATCCGACCACACTCCGCACAGAATATCGGGAACTATATCAAGCCTTTTGATAGAATATAGGCAGGCAAGGAGGAATACTATGGATTGGATCATCGGATTGCAAAAGGCTATCGATTATATTGAGGATAATCTGACGGAAACGATTGATTACGAGAGGGTCGCAGCGCAAAGTTTTTCATCAAGCTATCACTTTCAGAGAGTATTTAGTATCCTTTGCGGTTTTACAATCGGAGAATATATTCGTAATCGCAGACTATCGCTTGCAGGGACAGAACTGGCCACAAGTGATGTAAAGGTGATTGATGTCGCACTAAAGTACGGATATGAAAATTCGGACAGTTTTGCAAAGGCCTTCCGGAAATTCCACGGTATCTTACCGTCGCAAGCACGAAATAACGGTAGTAATCTTAAATCCTTTTCCCGTCTTGTACTGAAATTTTCGCTGGAAGGGGGTAGAGCTATGAATTACAGAATTGAAGAAAAGCCCGAAATGATATTAACGGGATATAAAACACATTTCACTGGTGTTCCTTACGGTAAGGAACGGGAGTATCAGGAAGAGCAGCTTTTCATAACAACAAGAGGTAAGCAATGGTTTCTCCGTGGTGTATCGGGAGACGGTGATGCCCATTGCGTTGTTACTAACGTAACGGATGAAGGATATGATTACTATTACTGTCATCAGTTGAATAGTTGGGAACGCGATAATTTGTATAATAAAGATATTACCGGTGTTGATTTTGTGGAAAGTTTGCAATTAGAGAATATCACCATTCCTAATGCAACCTATGCAGTATTTGAAACAAAAGATGTAAAAAACACGATATGTGATTATTTTGATCTTTTGAATCTAAGAATTCAAATTCTGACACAGTGGATACCGGAAATGGGTTTCCATCTTGCTAAAGGCCCGGAACTTGCAGTATATCATTGGATGCCAAGACCCGAACGCAATGTGCAGATTTGGATGCCGATAGAGAGGGCAAAATAATACTGTACGGCTTATGTTGTGTGGGCGGCATTTTGCAGCAGCACCGCTGTTATTGTAGGAATGGAACAGATCAGCACTTTGGCAGAATTTATCGCACTAATAGAGGCAAAGCAAGCATTTTTGACGAAAATACGATTCAAGAAGCTAAGGAAAAGATGAAGAAAGTTCACATAACCTATGGGCAAAAGACTATCTTGAAATATTTTCTTGATTAGTATAACGAGCTTTGGAGAACATTGAAAAATCAAAGCAACGGAACAGTCTTTAATTTGAAGATAACCAAACGTGATGGCTGCAGTGTATGATTTTGTTCGTGGTGGGTTTCGGATTCCTCGGCATGGCAGTTTATACTAAGAGCAAAATAAAGGGAAGAATAATCGATTTGTTTATGTAAAAGAAAGCTGTCGCGAAAGCCTTTTGTTCTGCTCTTTGGATAGTAAAAAAGAGTGTTTCTGACAAGTTGCCTTGCCGAGGCGTGTTTTTACACACAAGTACAGTGTTCTTGTCGGGTTGAGTTCATATTAAAATTTTCTGTCGGCATCTTTTTGGCTGCCTCTTGACACGTTGGAACGAGTTGCACTCGTTCCGATTTTTTATTTTCTAAAAGTTACCCGCTGCATGGGTCCTTCTTTTTTCGCAAAAGGTCAGATTTGCATTGGTGAATGGCTTGCCGCGGCGCCTTTCTTTTTGTGCGAGCAAAAAATTTGTAAGCTGTCAGGCTTCTTGCGTATGGGCAAAGGATCTTTCCGTCTTGTCAGCTTGGCCTCGGTATGCTATAATTCCTAAGAAGGTGAACACTATGAGAAATTTTATTTTAGGTACCGACTGGTGGACCGATTGTGATGATGCGGTTGCCGTCAGGATTTTGGCAAGAGCGCATAAAGCCGGGGAAATTTGTATAAAAGGCATTGCGATAAACGCTTGTATGGAATATTCGGTTTCTTCGCTTGAGGGCTTTTTATAAGCGGAAGAGGTATATATTGTTCCGCTCGGCATCGATTTAGACGCTACCGATTTCGGAGGAAATCCGCCTTATCAGAAACGACTTTCGGCGTTGAGCAGCAGATACCGCTCCAATTCCGACGCCTGCGATGCCGTCAAGCTTTACAGACAGATCCTCAGCAATAGTGAGGAAAAACTGGAGATCATTGAAATAGGCTATCTTCAGGTCATCGCGGATGTGCTTAAAAGCGGACCGGACGATATTTCTTCTTTAAGCGGCAGGGAGCTGGTGGCGGAAAAGGTTTCAAAATTTTGGGTCATGGCGGGAAAGTGGGATGAAGCCAATGGCAAAGAGAATAATTTTGCTCGGAATGAACGCTCGCGCGCAGCGGGACATTATTTTTGCCAGGTTTGCCCGGTGCCTGTAACTTTTTTAGGGTGGGAGATAGGTTACGATGTGGTCACCGGCGGTATCCTGGACAAAAGGGATATTCTTTATAAAGTACTCTGCGATCACAACTCACCCAATGGCAGAAGTTCCTGGGATCCAATGCTTGCGTTGATGGCGGTCATAGGAAAGGAAGAAAAAGCCGGATATGATGTGGTTCGCGGTACGGCAAGTGTTA
>URTC01000257.1 GCA_900550765.1 uncultured Clostridia bacterium
GAGTTTATTATTGATATCGCGTTCCTCGTTTTTGTTTTGGTTTATTTGATTCAGGGGGTACGTTACGGCAGACAATATTCAGCGGCAGAGCAAGCGCTTCTTGCGGCTGCGGCGCAGCAGGCTTCTGCGGTAAATCCGGCAGATCCTGATATGGGACAGCTTCAACCGGATAATCAGGTTATAAATACAGATCAAAATCAGTTTAACGGATCAGAAGCTGAAGAAGTAAAGAATGCAGATATACAGCAAAATTGATAGAGAGAGAAAAATCTTCTTTGTGCAAAATGGAATAACAATAAGGCATACGGATTTTTTCGTATGCCTTGTTTTATAGTGTGCTCGGCAATCATTTATATTTTGACGGAAGGACTCCTGTGGTTTCAACGAATACCTTTGAAAAATAAGAGGGATTTTCAAACCCGGTAAGCTGCGCAATTTGTTTTATCGTATAACTTTTTTCCGCAAGCAGAATCTTGGCAAGCTCACATCGCTGGAGATTTACATATTCCATCGGAGAACAACCTGTAATACTTTTAAATTTACGTGCAAAATGATATTTACTGATTCCGGCGGCCTCGGATATGGTTTCAAGAGTCAAATGCTTGCTCAGGTTCTCTTTGATAAAAAGCAGGGCTATTTGGATCGGATCGCTTTTTTTCTGCACGTCTGTTTCACCGGGAAGCATTTTTGCATATTTATGATAAAGCATACATAAAAACGGAAGCAAAGCAGCGTTTACATCCAGCAGCAGCGGTTGGTGTTGAATTGTGATAACATCACAGATATGATCAAAAAGGGTTAAAAGCACGGAATCTTGAATACAGTTTTGAAAGAGCAGCTTGCTGGTATCCATTCCGTTATAGAAAGCAAAGCTGCGGTCGACGATCATACAGTCATATTGCAGGAAACTGCCGCTGATAATGGCATGTACGGTATTGGCATTGATAACAAAAAGATCATTTGCTGTTACGTCTAAGAGCTTTTTACCGCAAACAACAGAGCCTTCGCCTTGCGTAATACGCAGAATTTCAATATTTTCATGCCAGTTGATATATCTGATTTGTTTAGAACTGCATTGGGTATTTCTGTGAAAAATGATGGGAAGTTTTCGCATTTGTTCACTGTGATCTTCAAACGTAATAGCAGTGTCCATTAGCATACTCCTTCTTTTAAATGTCTATTTTATCTTATCTTAATTTTTATTATTGTCAAGAACAAAGTATTGGATTATAATAAACCATTATAAAGGAGATGGTTCTATGATATTGTATATTCCGGATGGTACGGAGGAAGAGAAGGCACTTGCACGGACTACGCATATGACCGTTGCTGCACATCAGGATGATATTGAATTGACGTCTTTGGCCGTAATAGGCCGGTGCAGAGAAACTGAGGGAAGTTATTTTACAGGAGTTGTGGTGACGGACGGTGCGTCCAGTCCGCGGACGGGAGAGTATGCCCATGTAACCGACAGTGAAATGATAGCTTTGCGCGCACAGTAGCATAAGGAAGCGGCAAAGCTGGGGAATTATAATGTATTGGCAATGCTGGGCTATTCTTCGGCTCAGATTAAACAGCGGGAGGATATGGCTTCGCGGGATACCCTGGCTGCATTGATCCGCCAGTGCCGCCCGGAAGTCATTTATACTCATAATCCGGCAGATCGGCATGATACGCATGTTGCAGTTATGCGGCGGACAGTAGAGGCAATCCGAAGTCTTTCACCGGAAGAGAGACCCGCGCAATTGATCGGCTGTGAGGTATGGCGTTCACTGGATTGGCTGCCGGACCACCGAAAGATCCTGTTGGATACAGGGCGATATATGGATTTGGCAAAAAACTTGCTGGGAGTATTTAAGAGCCAAATTGCCGGCGGAAAGCAGTATGACGCGGCATTTGCAGGAAGGCAGCGGGCAAATGCTACTTTTGCGCAGAGTCATTCCTGCGATGAATACGCGTGCGCTTCTATTGCTTTGGATATGACGCAACTGATTAAAGACGATACGCTTTCTGTTGAGGCTTTTATTCAAGAACTTATTGATGCGTTTAAAGCAGAAGTAACTGCACGGATCTTATAGAAAGAAAAATATCGGGCATTAGCCCGATATTTTTTTAGTTTTTTGTTACCAGCAGGACCATGTCATCGGCGACAGGTTTTTGCGGGATATCATAAGTACCGTCTGCTGCGGTAATCTTATCACTTATTGTAGTATATTCGCCCGTACGGGGATCAAACCATTTTGCCGTATAGGTAGCAGAGGTATCCATTTTACCTAAAAGACCGGCAGAATCGGTAGTTTTATTATACAGATATACGACGTAGGTATTGTTTTCATCATGTGCCGCGGCGTAATATCCTGATTTTGCTTCGCTCTTGATAAAATATTCATTATTGTCAAATTCGGGAATCAGTTTCCACCAGCTGAGGTTTGTAAAGAAATTTCGCAAATAAGTCATTTGATCGCCGATGGGCATTTTCATCATCTGTCCCCAGGTGGTTTTTTTATCTTCTACCGTGACGTTATCGATGCCGTCGTAAGCCGGTTCATTCATGGTGTAAGTGGTCTTATAATACCACATGTCAGCACCGCCGTAACCGTAGCCGTACATACCGGAAAGATAGGAGATCCAGCCGCTGACGCGGGCGCCAAAGTTTTTGGTATAGAGATGATCATAGCGAGATTCATAGTTGATTGTAACTTTGCCCTCACCGAAATCCCAATAATTTTTGGGAATTTCAAAATTATACTGCTGATCTACAGTAGGACGCCATTGCGCACCCCACCAGGTATGTTCTTCCATACCAAAGAAAACAGAACGCTTTGTTGTACCGGTAATTTGCGTTTTGGAGGGATCATAGTTTCCGTACCCACCGTCAACACCGCGGACAGGTGTGTTGCCTACGGCGCCGATTGTGGCGGCGTTCATTTGATGCGCAGTGATCGGGTGCTTGTAGGGATCCAATTCATAGATGATTTTGCACATTTTTTGATAGATGGGATAAATGTCACCTAATGTACTGAAATTCGGAGCATCATCAACCTCCTGCCCTAGGGTCCACAGGACAGGGTATGCTGCATAACGGGCAACCCAA
>URTC01000258.1 GCA_900550765.1 uncultured Clostridia bacterium
GCCGCCGATCAGGGGCAGTTCCTTGGCCTTTCCATGCAAGGTATTCACCATACCGTAAAGAATACTGAAAATTGAAAACACATACAGAAGCACCAAAAGAAGCGTGCGCACGATAGGAAAAACAGACGGAACCACCGGTGCAAGCAAATGTGCGATTAAAATAAAAACCATAAGAATCATCTGATCAATCAACAGCACCAAGCCCTGATTGGCATGAAACCGAGCAAACGCGGAATCCGATGCGGCAAAAAGCGGCATTACAAACAAAAAGCCCAAATAAGCAAAACAGGAAATTCCCTTGTTGCTCTCAATATCTTCTTTTTTAAAATCCTGCGTTCTGTCCACCGCTGTTCCCTCCTGTTTTACTTCCCTGAACGATATTTTTTTCTTCCAATACGCGCATCAAGCCGTTAAGCACCCGATGCTTATCCGCACTCCATGCAGGCGCAAGCAGCAGCCGCTTATCTCCGTCGCCCGTCAAACGGTGGATAACCACCCGGGCCGGAACAACCTCAATACAGGCAGCTACGATATCAAAATATTCCGCCATCGTAAGAGGCGTATAGTCCATTTGCGCAAGCGGCGTATTTTTCAGCACATGCAGCAGCTGAAGCTTGATGCCGTCTATGCCACAGCCGCATGCAAACCGCACGGTACGCAGCATATCTTCACGCGTTTCTCCCGGCAAACCGAGAATCACATGGGCGATGACCTCGACGCCCCTTTGCTTCAGTTCTTTTACCGCATAAGAAAAACATTCATTTTCGTAGCATCGGTTGATCAACCGGGCTGTTTTCTCGTTAGAAGTTTGCAGACCCAACTCCACCCATACCGGTTTCAGCTGATTCAGTTCCGCCAAAAGCGCTAAAACCCCGGCGGGAAGGCAATCAGGCCTGGTGGCAACGGAAATTGCCGCAACTTCCTCCACACGCGCCGCCGTAAAGAACAAACGCCGCAATTGCTCCACCGGCGCATAGGTATTCGTAAAGGCCTGAAAATACGCAATATAGGCACAATCCTCAGGCGTTTTAGAAGCGACCCGTGCCTTAGCTTCCTCTATCTGCCGCAAAATGCCTGTTCCTGCCGCAGCAAATTCCCCGCTGCCGCCGGCAGAGCAAAAGATACAGCCGCCAACGCCTTTAGTTCCGTCACGGTTCGGACAGGTAAAGCCAGCTTATACACTTTTTTGCCAAACCGTTTTTTTAAATATTCGTTAAGGGAATAATATCTATACATCCAGCTTTATAATCGTATATCCGTTCACCTCAGGCACCGTGATTTTATTATCTTTCAACTCCAAACGGATATTTTCGGGAACTATTGTAGCACCTTTTATCTGTTTTGGCAAATGAAATGAAAGCTCCACACCGTGCAGCACCGTGCGTTCTTCGATAATATCAATCTTTTTGCACTTGCGCACGGGAACATAGCAAAGCAAATGCACGCAGTACATAGCATCAAATTCCAACAGATTAACCGTCATCGTGGAGGGTCCGTTATGCGAAATCAACGGTGTTTTTAAAAGACGCAGCGCAGCATTGGCAACAATTCTTTTACACCACAGAGGCGCCATCACACTGTAATAGGTAAATACCGGATGAGAGAACACAATTACGCTGTCGTTATTGACCGCTGCGGTAATATGATCCCGCTTTTTGCTTGAAGGGGTATAATCATGAGAGCAAAAATGCTCCCCTGTACGGTTGAAGTACGGGCTGGTTCCCTCCATCAGAACCTGCGCCGTTACGGGTTCTATATGGCAGCCATCATACATTACATATTCATTTCCCTCAAAAAGTCCGCGTGCCATCTCCCCTTCCGGCACAATAAAATCGGGCGTTAATGCTGTTTTGCCCAAATATTTAACTCCGTAACAGGCAGGATATTCCCCGCCGCACAGCGCACCCATACCGGCAGATAGAATCTTTCCCCCGTTTTTTACAAAGCTATTCAGCTTTTGCGAAAGCGCTTCGCTTCCCTTTACGTTATCGGTAACAATCAGCAGACGATACGGTGAAAAATCCATTTCGGCGTCCACCACATCCGTTTGAATTCCAAGCTCATCAAACAGGGCAACAGCAGAAAACAGGCAGGATTTATCCTGAGCATAAGCGCAGTCCTCATCATTTAAAATCGCAGCTTCCGCCAAATGCTTTCCGCCGCGCGCCCATTGCTCACGCTGCTGTACCTGTTCATATACACTGCCTATCAGCTGATAGGTAGCGGGATTCAAGCGTCCGTTAGGCTCCAGCTGATCGCCGATGGAAATGCCAAAACCGTAAGAAAGCGCCCGGAATGCTTCAAACTCCAGCGCAGCTTTATTCTTCAGCGAATGAAAATCCCCCCAGGTATTATGGAATTTACCCGTCATGCCAAGCACGTCTTTTCCGTATTTCTGCGCATACTTCCCCACTGCGGGAAAATCGCCGTAGCCCCAGGTACTGGGAAGGCTTTCGATTTCAAAATGCGTATAGGCATCGGCGCATCCTTTAATATCCGGGCCGATATGTCCGCTGTTAAAAAAAACCGTAAGATTTTCATCAAAAGAATGTACAAACGCAGTCATTTCATTTTTAAAGCGCGTCATCATAAAAAGCGCAAATTCCTTCACCTCCGCTTCCTTCTCCATATCAATTCCTTTTGCGAGCATTTCCTTCTTACAATGCTCACACCAGCACGGTACAACCCCCACAATATCAAAAAACAGGCCATCCAGCTCTTTGCCGAACAATTCAATAATCTCCGCCGTATGCTCCTTTAAAAAATCAAGATATCCGGTATTAACGCAAAGGCGCTGCCAAAATCCGGGTTCAGTGAATTCTCCCCCTGTATGCGAGCCGTCTTGATTGCGAATCAGCCACTCGCCGTGACGCTTTGCCGTAAAATAATCCGCCTGAACGGTAAGATATACCGGCGCTTTGATTCCCCTGCTGTGAAGCGCGCGCACCTGCTGAACCAACAAATCCTTATTTTTCAGTGTAGGATGTATGCGTTCAGGAAATTTTTTGGACTCATAATACATCCCGCCGTGATGGCACCGCGCAAATACCGTTACCGAATA
>URTC01000259.1 GCA_900550765.1 uncultured Clostridia bacterium
CGGAATGAATCCGGCACAGGCCCCGCAGGTGCTGGATTTGATCCTAGATGAAGCAGACAAGCTGAAGAGAGAAGGCGTTACCGAGAAGGAATTGGTTGAGGCACGCGAACAGCTTAAGGGAAGTTTTGTTTTGGGACTTGAAAGCGCTGCCGCAAGAATGAATCGGAATGGCAAAGTATTGTTGCTCAACGGCAATGTGCTTACGGTGGATGAGGTGATCGCGCGCATCAATGCTGTAACAAAAGACGATATCGACAGGAATATACAAACGATGTTTGACAGAACCCGTCTTAGTGCCGCCGCGGTAGGAAAGTGCGGCGGAGAACTGATACAGATGCTGCAGGAGATAAAATAGCCCTTTATTTTATAGCATTTTTGTGATATAATATAAAAATAATAGTTTCTTCTGCTGCGCTGGCAGTTGAAACCGACAGAGAAGATTTTAAGGAGACTTGGCGTTCATGGCAACTCGAAAGAAGAGTAAAACTACAAAGAAAGCATCGGCGCAAAAAAAGAAAAAAGATCTTCGCAATGAAATATGCGGTGTTATTTTGATTGGGCTGGGTATTTTACTGCTTCTCTCTCTTGTCATCCATGCTGACAGTGCCTTCAAGACGTATATTGCCGATGGGTTTATGCGCGGTGCTTTCGGTGTGGGCGCTTATGTGATTCCACTGCTGCTGATTTTTTTCGGTGTGCAGGCGATTCGGGTAAAACATCCGGAGCTTCACGCGGGTAAGCTTGTTATGACACTTTTGATGGTGCTTTCCGGCGTGGGACTGATCCATATGGGATTCAGCTGGTTTGCAGAAGTAGGTACTGCTGAC
Organism: uncultured Clostridia bacterium; assembly: GCA_900550765.1. Taxonomy (GTDB): domain Bacteria; phylum Bacillota; class Clostridia; order Christensenellales; family QALW01; genus UMGS1322. The sequence continues at coordinate 828 of URTC01000259.1, forward strand.
AGCGCGGCCGGTTACGGCGAGGCACTTCTGCAGGCTTATGAGGCCGGGAAGGAACATATTGGCATGGGGGGCTTTGCCGGATTATATGTTTATCCGCTTACCTGTTTGGTGAGCAATATCGGCGCGAATGTTGTGATTTTTGCTTTTATAGTCATTGCGCTGATTGTGCTGTTTAACCTTTCGTTAAAAGATACGGGGGAAAAGGTAGGCAAAAAAGTGCGTGCCGGTTTGGATGAAGCCGGTCAGCGGTTTCGCCGGGTGCGCAGGAAAAAGAATTATGATTACGATATCGGCGCTGAAGAGAAAGAGCCTGTACCGGAAACTCCGGAGGATGGCGGCGAGGTCCATGCTGAAAATATCGAGGTAAAAACGTTTACCGTAGCGGAACATAGAAGACCGGTGCTTATTCAGCCGCAGGAAGAAGATCCTGGTGAGCTGCCAAGGGAGGAAACAGAATCATCTTCTGCTGAGGAAGAGGTGCTGCCGTCCAAACCGGTGCATACGGCGGAAAAGGCCTATCAGGCACCGCCGCTTTCGCTCTTAAATCCGCCGGCAGCACCGAAAAAAAATCTCAATACCGACCATTCCCAAAAAATTGAGATGATGGAATCCACCTTAAAGAGCTTTGGAATCACTGCTTGGGTGGAAAATATTACGGTAGGCCCCGCTATTACACGGTATGAACTTTCGATTGCAAAGGGGACGCGTGTCAGCCGGATTCTTTCCCTGGCGGATGATATTGCGCTTTCCATGGCCGCTGTAGGCGTGCGTATTGAGGCGCCGATCCCGGGGAAATCTGCGATCGGGATTGAAATTCCCAATGAAACGATCTCCATGGTTACGCTGCGGGAAGTACTGGAAAGCAGCCGGTTTAGTGAAAGCAAGTCACCGGTATCGGTAGGGTTGGGAAAGGATATTACAGGAACTGCGATTATTGCCGATCTTTCAAAAATGCCGCACTTGCTGATTGCGGGGCAGACCGGTGCGGGCAAGAGCGTTTGTATTAATTCTATTATTACCAGCATTTTGTATAAGGCATCTCCGCAGGAAGTTCGGCTGATTTTGGTAGATCCTAAAAAGGTAGAACTGAATGTATACAATGGAATTCCGCATTTGCTTACGCCCGTGGTTACGGATCCTAAAAAAGCTGCGGGGGCGCTGCAGTTTGTAGTGCGTAAAATGGAAGAACGCTATGAAACGTTTGCTAAGCGTAAGGTAAAGGATATTGTACGGTATAACGAGGTTGCGGCAGAAGCTGGTGAAGAACTGATGCCGCGCATTGTTGTGATCGTGGACGAGCTTAACGATTTGATGCTTGTAGCCAGGGGCGAGGTAGAAGACAGTGTTATGCGCATTGCTCAATTGGCCCGTGCAGCGGGAATTTATCTGATCCTTGCTACGCAGCGGCCAAGTGTAAATGTTATTACTGGCGTTATTAAGGCCAATATTCCCAGCCGAATTGCGTTTGCGGTCGCTTCGGGTTTTGATTCCAAAACTATCTTAGATACCGGCGGCGCAGAAAAGTTGGTGGGCAAGGGGGATATGCTGTTTCATTTAAACGGAGAACCTAAGCCTGTGCGCGTGCAGGGAGCTTTTGTGGGCGAACAGGAAGTAGAAAAGGTCGTTGAATTTATTAAGGCAAAGAATTCACAGGGAGAATATATCGGAGAAGAACAGCTTGTGATGCGTGAACTGAAGCCTTCGCACGGCGGAAGCGGGGAAAACCCGAATGATGAAGATGATACGGACGGGGATGATGAGCTGTTTCCTGCGGCGGTGGAATATGCGATAGAATGTGGAACAATTTCTATTTCGGCATTACAGCGCCGGTTTAAAGTGGGATATTCCCGTGCCGGCCGGTTGATTGATACGATGGAGCTTCGGAATATCATTGAGCCTGCACAGGGGGCTAAAGCGCGGAAGGTACTTGTTACGCGCGAAGAATTTTGGGCAAAGTATGATGAAAGATTGGATTAAAAAATGATAAAGGCTGCAATCGTTTCATTGGGCTGCAATAAAAATTTGGTGGATTCTGAGGTTATGGCCGGATATTTGCAGAAGGCTGAGATCGCTTTGGTAAAAGAACCGGAAGAGGCAGATGTTCTTATTGTAAATACCTGCGGTTTTATTCAGGAAGCTAAAGAAGAGGCGATAGATACAATTCTGGCGATGGCACAGTATAAAAAAAAGCGCTGTAGAGCCTTGCTGGTTACCGGCTGCCTGACACA
>URTC01000260.1 GCA_900550765.1 uncultured Clostridia bacterium
ATAAAGTTCGGTAAAAACCGTAGCATTGCCGGCGTACGCCTCTTCTGTTTCGTCCTGCGGCTTCACCGTTGCCGCAGGAGCATTCGTAGGAACCGGAATTTCTGCCTGAGCAGAAAAAGCCCCGCGGCTGTCCAACCACCAATAGGTTACACCGGATCCAAGCAAGGCGGCGATCAAAATAATTATAATGACCCCCGTAATACCGATTCCTCTTTTAGATTCTCTTGCATCAAAAAACTCTTCCTTCATATACTACTCCTTATCGGCAGCAGCATCCAGGGTAAACGTAAACTCCGTACCAGTTCCCAGCTTGCTTTTTACCGTAATCGTCTGACCATGCTGCTCCAGAATACTTTTTACAATAGAAAGGCCTAATCCGGTACCGCTCTTATGTCCGGTATGTGCTTTATCCACAGTATAGAAACGATCCCAGATAAATTTAACCTCTTCCTCACTGATGCCTGCGCCTTCATCTCTTACCGTAATATATACCTTATTGCCTTTTTTATAACTGCAAAGATATATTTTTTTGCCTGCCTGTGTAAATTTTACAGCATTATCAATCAGATTTTGCAAAACCTGCTCAATTTTATCGGCGTCAGCTACTGCCATCAGCCGCTCCTCAGAAACGTGAAGTTCAGGAATGATTCCTTTACTTTCTATCTTTTGCCCAAACCGCAGTATAACACGGCGGATAAGCTCGTTGATATCTACACTTTGTAATGAAAGTTTTTCCCTGCCGGACTCAATACGGCTCAAATCCAGCATACTTTTCACCAGCTTCGTAAGACGCTTGACTTCGGAACTTACGATCTCCAAATAGGTACGATATTCGCTTTGAGGAATCGTACCATCAAGCATCCCCTCCACAAAGCCATTAATGGACGTCATCGGTGAACGCAGCTCATGCGCGGCATTCGAAACAAAATCGCGTTTGGATTTATCGCTGACGGCAAGATCCTCAGCCATTTGATTAAAACCGGCTGCCAACTGGCTGATTTCGTCATGTTGGCTGAACTCGATACGCTCATCGAACTTGCCCTTTGCAATTTTGCCGGTAGCCTCCTTTAGAATTTTCACCCGCTTCACAATTCCCTGTGTCAGCAAAAAGATAATCGTAAGCCCTAATATTGATATCACAATCGCCGGTATCCATAAAGCTGAAAGGATCTCTAAAAACGTATCGGTTACAACTTTCAAATCAGAATTGATAATCAATATGGCCCAAGGCTGTTCACTGCTGTTTTGATAGCGGATAGGATACGCAATTGTGGACACATTTGCTTCCATTTTCTTATGATAATAATTGGAACGCAGATATACCCGGTTTTGTTCAAATACAGTGTGATAAATTTCTTCCTCTACCAATTCATTTTTCCCCGAAACTGTCATCTTCTTTTCGGTTATTTGATAAAAAACTCTTTTGGTGGCGGTATTCACAACTTGAATTGTCGCATCAAAATCCTTGGCAGTGGTCATTAAAACCGGCATATTCATTCCATTTTCAAGCATCTGCACCGTTAATGTACCGTCGGTAAACATCGCAGCAATCTGTTCCGCACACTCCAGCAAATCCTTTTCACGCATCTTTGTCAGATTCCTGCTGTAAGACCAGGTAAGTACTCCGCCCAGAACACCAATAAACAGAATAACAATAATCAAATAAATTGATATCAGTTTTGCCTGAAGCGAGCGAATAATCATTCGTTCATTACCTCAAATTTATAACCGATTCCCCAAACGGTTTTTATATTCCACTCATCATTCCCGGCTACTTTTTCGCGAATACGTTTAATATGCACGTCCACCGTACGGGAATCTCCAAAGTATTCAAACCCCCAAACCTGCTCCAGCAACTGTTCACGGGTAAATACTTTTTTAGGATGCGAAGCCAGATAATACAGCAGTTCAATTTCCTTCGGCGGCATTTCTACCCGTTTTCCCTTATAGGTTACCGTATAATCCGTGATATTAATAACGATATCCTTGTAAACAACATTTTCTACATTTTCTTCCTTTTGCGCGCTGCGCCTGAGCACAGCCTTCACACGCGCTACCAGTTCTTTCGGTTCAAAGGGCTTGACCATATAATCGTCGGCGCCAAGTTCGAGGCTAAGCACTTTATCAAACACTTCTCCCTTAGCCGAGAGCATAATGATTGGTGTATTATCAATCCGGCGTATTTCTGTACATACCTGCATACCATCCACAACGGGAAGCATAATATCCAATACTACCAGTTTGGGCTGCACCGCCTTAAATCTATTGATTCCTTCTTCTCCATCGGCTGCAGTGTAGACCTCGTATCCATCCTTTTCAAGATACAGCTTTACCAGTTCTGATATATGCTGATCATCATCAATAATCAGAATTTTAATTTTATTTGTCAAAGCAAATTCCTCCTTAAAAATCATTTTGGCAATATTCTATACCGATAGACATATTATAACACAAAACTCGCTTTTTAGAAAAAAATTAGATAAAAATATAAAGAAATTTTAACCTTTTAGTTCTATAACCGTCACACCGGTATCTCCTTCACCGTATGCGCCTGTTCGGAAAGAAGCAACTTTTTTATTCTTCCGCAGGTAATCCGCAATTGCCTTTCTCAATACGCCGGTTCCTTTTCCGTGGATTATAGTAACGGAACCGAGATTCCGTCCATAAGCCAAATCCAAATACCTATCCACGTTGGCAACAGCTTCATCCGCCAGCTGTCCCCGTACATCCAACGAAAGAGGAACACTTCTCTGCACTCGGCTTACTTTTATGCCGGAAGTTTCCACGTTTTTTTTACTTTTTGCAACAGTAAGTTCCGCAGCATTGACCTCCGTCTGAATGATTCCTAACTGCACTTTTACCTTGCCTCTGGCATTCGGTTTTGTAAGCAATACTCCGTCATTATTCAAAGAGGGAACATATACTTCCATTCCCGGAAGAAATTCTTGTATTGGCTGCCCTGCCGAGAAAGTGCCCGGCATATGTTCTTCTTCTGCCGTGCGGGTTAATTGTTTTCTTATTTCAC
>URTC01000261.1 GCA_900550765.1 uncultured Clostridia bacterium
CTGTCAGCAGTATTTGCCGGTTTCAATCGTCAGTTCCCTGCCGGCATATGTCGTTTTGTACTGCTTAAATTCCATATCTATACTCCTTCAAATAAAATAATCCAATATAAAAGCGCATACGCGCTGAATTTACAAAATTGAGAAAAAGCGGATATGAAAATATCCGCTTTTTGCCGTTACTTTCTCAAGCCAAGCTTTTTCACAATTGCTCTGTATCTCTCAATATCTTTTTCTTTCAGATAATTGAGCAGACCGCGGCGCTGACCAACCATCGTCAGCAATCCACGGCGGCTGTGGTGGTCCTTCTTATGGGACTGAAGATGCTCATTCAAATGGTTGATGCGCTCGGTTAACAGCGCAATCTGCACCTCAGGGGAGCCGGTATCCGTATCATGCAGCTTGTTAGCAGCAATCACTTCTGACTTTATAGCCTTATCCATCATTTTTTTCCTCCTATATTTATTTATGCAAATCGCTGTTGCTCACAGTAAGCCGCCGGAGTTTCGGGCAAACCGAGAACAAAGTTCTACACATATCAAGAATTATAGCACATGTCCTAAATATTGTAAACTATTTTTTAACCGATATTCGTAACAAACGGGTCATTCGGCCCCGCAGAGTAAGACACCGTATTGCCTAAACGGTCATAATAGCAATGGGAACGCTCCTCACCGTTTTCATCTTCACGAAGATATCTTATTTTCCTCCAGAAGCGGTATGGCCAGCTGTTCGGTCTCGTCCGGCTCCAGCTCACTCTGTTCTAAAAGCTCTAAATCCTCCTGGGGCGGCAAGTCGTCCAAAGAAGACAACCCAAAGTGCCGCAGGAAAAGATCTGTTGTACCAAAGAGCACCGGCCGGCCGATCACATCCTTATGCCCCACCTCTTCTATCAAGCCCTTTTGTTTTAAACTCAGTACCGAATAGTCACACTTTACGCCGCGGATTTGTTCAATCTCTCCGCGGGTAACCGGCTGACGGTACGCAATGATAGACAATACCTCTAATGCGGCCTGGGAAAGCGATTTCCGCTGCACCGGATTTAAAAGCTCCTCTACATATCCCGCATTAACGGGGTTTGTGCAAAATTGAAGCTTTCCTCCGAATTTTTTGAGCAGAATCCCCCCTTGGGCAGTATATTTCTGCTCTAACAATTCTATAGCCTGCCAAAGTTCCATTTCCGTAGCGCCGGTCACTTTTTTTATATCTTCCGCTTCCAGCGGCTCGCCCACAATAAATAACAAAGTTTCCGTAATAGACGCAAGCTCACTGCTGTTCATCTGTTTCCTCCGTATCCTCTCTCCGGATTTCTTCAACATTCAGTCTTACAATAATATCCCCAAAATTTTCTGTTTGCGTAAGATTTAAATAGCGATTTTTCCAAAGTTCCAGCATGGCGGAAAAAGTAGTGACAACCTCACTCTTGTTTCCATCCTCTTCAAATAGATCAAAAAAGGAGACTTCTTTTTTAGAAGCCAGCCTTCTGCGTATGTACGCCATTTTTCCCTTTACGGTATAGGTATCCCGCCGAATCTCTCGCTGGCGCGGCGGCACCTTACTCTCCACTCGCCGCAGCACTTCCCGGAAAGCCTGCATCAGTGCATCCAGTTTCATATCCTCCAGCTCAATCCGCTCCTGCAGGTGCATCTCTTCCGGTAGTTTATAATACGCTTTTAGATTTTCCTCTTCCATATCATGCAGCTTTTCCCCGGCTTCTTTATACAATTTATATTCTGTAAGCCTGCGGATCAGCGCTTGTTCCGGATCCTCTTCGCCTTCTTCAAGCGGAACCGGTTTTGGCAATAAGGAACGTGATTTAATTTCCAGCAAATGCGCCGCCACGGTTAAAAATTCACTGGCGTTTTCCATATCAAGCTGAGAAAGATCCGCAACATAATTCAAATACTGCTCCGTGATATCCGAAACAAAAATATCTTTGATGTCGATCTTATCTCTTTCCAACAAATGCAGCAAAAGATCCAGCGGTCCTTCAAACTGCGAAAGTTTAAGCTGAAGTTCCATTTTTCACCTACCGAAACGCGGTAAAAATCAAACCTATAACCGACTGGATGCCGTTTAATACCGCACTGGAAATTCCCCCGATAATCCCCAGCCGATTGCTCAAAAAAAGAAAAGCAAGCAAAATAATAGTAGCATACCTCTCCACGCTCATAAAAGTACGCATATTCCGTCCGTTTTCAAACAATTCTTTCACTATTTTATACCCGTCCAGGGGTGGTATAGGAACCAGATTAAATACTGCCAGCGCAATATTGATGGAAGCAAAATACTGAAAGAACATCTGAATGACAAGCGCGATGCTGGCGCCCATATCCGTACTGAACCACGGTACCGCCGGCCAAATGATATACCAGAAAAAATCAAGAAAGAATATAGATAGAACCGCCAGCAGGAAATTTGCAAACACACCGGCAACCGCCACTAACAGCAAGCTTTTCCTGCCGTTTTTAAAATTAGAAGGAACAATCGGCACCGGTTTAGCCCAACCGAACCCAAAAATCAGCATACACAGGGTTCCCAATGGGTCCAGATGCTTAAACGGATTGAGGGACAGGCGCCCCATACTTTTCGCATAAAAATCCCCCTGTGTATAAGCCGCATAACCATGCGCATATTCATGGCAAGTAAGGGCAAAGAGCAATGCCGGAAACAGCACCAAAAAGGTAAGCAGTTTTACAAAAATATTACCGCTGCTTAAAAAAATATCAAGTAACAAAATTTACACCTACTTTAAATATTCCGGAATAATATCGTTCTGTGCAATATATTCATAGCTCTGACGCTTCACCGCCAAAGCAGATTTTCCGTCTTTCACCAGCACCAGCGCCGGCACTGAATTACGGTTATAATTGCTGGCCATGGAATAATTATATGCACCTGTAGTAAATACGGCCAGTGTATCGCCAACCGTGAGCTTCGGCATAGGAGTATCCCAGGTAATCATATCTCCCGATTCACAGCACTTTCCCGCAATAGATACAGGTATTTCGTGGGGTTGAT
>URTC01000262.1 GCA_900550765.1 uncultured Clostridia bacterium
TCACGGCGGAGAGGGAAGAACCCGGTTGAAAATCCTAAAGTTTCAATATAGAGATTTGGCGGCCGTAGGCGTGCTGCTGTTGTTTGTAGCTGCTATTTTGGCAGATAAACTTAGTTTGGCAAATATTTTGCCGTATTTGGCAGGTTGATATGCGGATTGCAATGCTTGTAGAATATGAGGGTACCGCGTATGCCGGGTGGCAGCGGCAGAAGAATGCCGTCACCGTTCAGCAAAAGCTGGAGGAAGCTTTGCTTTCTTTAGGCAAAGGGCCGATTGCCGTGTGCGGCGCCGGCCGTACCGATAGCGGCGTACACGCCCGCGGGCAGTGCGCGCATTTTGATATCGAAAGTACAATTCCGGCGCATAAGTTTTCGTTTATATTAAACGCCAAGCTGCCCGGGGATATCCGCGTAAAAAAAAGCTGGCAGGCGCCGGAAGGCTTTCACTGCCGCTTTAGTGCCAAGGGAAAGCGGTATGTTTATTTTATTGATAACGAGCCGCATGCTTCGGCATTGTGGGGACGGTTTTCTATGCATGTGCCAGAGAAGTTGGATATTGATTCTATGCGTCTTGCTGCGGAACAAATAAAAGGAACCCATGATTTTGCAGCGTTTTGTGCGGCTGGCAGCAGTGTGAAAACAACTGTGCGTACGATTTTTCGGTTAGATGTGGAAAAACACGAGGAACAGATCAAAATTACCGTTGAGGGAAACGGCTTTTTATATAATATGGTACGCATTATTGCCGGTACGCTGATTGAAGTGGGGAAAGGAAAAAAAACGCCCGCACAGGTAGCGGACATTATTGCGGGTGCTAAAAGAAAAGAAGCCGGTATGACGGCTGAGGCCAAGGGATTGATTATGGATGAAGTGTTTTATTAAGAAGTGATACTGCCGCAGACCTCTGTTTAGAAGAGACAAATAATACGCATCGGAAAAGTTTAATGCTGGAATGCGTATTTTTTTATTTTGGCAATAAAAAGGAATTAAGCACCCTTGGGGAAGGGAGTTTCCGGCAGAAGGAAGGCTTTATCGGGTACTGAAAACAAGAAAGTTGGAGAATATCATATTAATGCATATATGTTTATATGAACATAAAATTAAAATTTTAGATACTGCCTTGATTTTTTATGCAGTATATGGTAAAATAAAAACATCCTATATAGGGAGTGTACAGCGGTGATTTATTTTTTAAGTGATAACCATGCAGATGAATTTTTGGGAGATCTGCAGGATTTTCATCCTGTGGATAAGAAAAACAATTTGCTGATTCTCTTAGGGGATACTTGCCTCAAGCTTGCTTCTGCTCCGAAATATGAAAATTTCAGCCGGTGGCTGCTGTCAAGAGATTATCCGATTGCTATTGTTGACGGCAATCATGAAAATTATGCATACTTGAATCAGGCACGGGAAGAGGAGTGGATGGGAGGCACCGTTAACCGGCTGGCAAAAAATGTTGTACATTTGAAAAGAGGAGAACTATATCAAATACAAGGGCATAGTTTTTTTGTGTTTGGCGGTTGTGACAGCAGTGCAGGCTGGAAAGCGAAAGGCTTATGGCATGAGGGAGATCTGCCCAGCAGTGCAGAGCTGGAGCAAGCCTATAAAAATTTAAAAAAAGCAAACTATCAAGTGGATTATATCCTAACACATAAATATTTTTGCAATCAGTGCTTTGTCTGTGAGGGGCAGCCGGAATACGAATTATTTCAGCTGTATCGTTTTATTGATGCTAATGTGACCTTTAAACGTTGGTTTTCTGGACATCGGCATGAAGACAGGGAAATCGATGAAAAGCACCGGGTAGTATTTCAAAAAAAAGTTTTGCTGTATTAAGGGGGAATTTACGATGCTGTTAAGCAGAAATTCTGATATGAGATATAAAGGATCCGCAGAGTATTTTTATTTGCTTAAGGAAGTTGGATATGAGGCGGTTGATTTAAATGAAACTGCACGTACAGATTTGTGGCTGAAACCGGAAAAGAAATCTATGCCGTATTTTGAACGGATAGTAAATCATGTACAAAAAGCGGGCCTTGTTATCGGGCAGTGCCACGCGCCGGTATTTGATAAAGGCTGGTACGGTTTTTCACAGGAAGCACTGGAGGAACGTGAGGAATGTATTCTGCGGTGTATTCGAGGGGCAAAAAAACTTGGGATTCCCTATACCGTAGTGCATCCGATTATTTATGCTTGGCAGTGGGATGATCCTGACAGAGCAAAGACGTTTGCGTTGAATTTGCGTCATTTAGAGCGCTTAACTGAAGAAGCAGAAAAATATGATGTAGATATTGCATTGGAAAATCTTCCGGGGAAACGGGGATTTTTAACTGCTCCTGCACAAATGCAGGAAATTTTGCAGCAGGTTCGCAGTGCACGGCTGTTTGTATGCCTGGATACCGGCCATGCGTTTTCAGTAGGAGAAACGATCAGCGCTTTTTTTGCATTGTTAGAGGATAAGATTAAGGTGCTGCATGTGCACGATACTTTTGCAGGGATTGATGCTCATGGATTGCCTTATACGGGCATCGGTGATTGGCAGGATTTTGTTTCCGCCCTGCGGACGTATGGCTATAGCGGAACATTAAACAGCGAAAGCAACGTTGCTTCAAAGCTGCCGCCGCAGCTGCGGCGGCAGGCAGAAATCTTAGAGTGTGAAGTGCTGAAGGAGCTGCGCAGCCGTATTCTGAAAAGCAATTTGGAAAAAGAGAACGTTTGTTCGGAAGATCTTTAAAAAATAACAGTGCGGCTTCCGCATATGGAGCCGCATTCTTTTTATGTGGTATTACGGACGTAGCTGGTTTGGTTTTAGAAGAAAAGCAAGCGTGTTTTTTGCGGCGGTGTGGCTTTTGCGGCCTTTAGGGGCAGTTTTTTTTCGTTCGAGAGTTCCAGGCTGTGATTCCGGAAAGCGGCATGTTACAGAGAGAAAGAGCTTTTAAACAAAAGAAGCGGACAGCCTCTTTTGCTTTTTAATCCAATCTTGTAAGCGTATTTGTCTTTTTGTTTGTTGATTTTAATT
>URTC01000263.1 GCA_900550765.1 uncultured Clostridia bacterium
CCGCATGAATTTTCTGTTCAATTTGATCCAGTACTGCAGATTCACAGCCGGGCATCGGCAATACCAAAATGCCACCGCAGGTAAATTTTCCGTTCTCATAACCACAGTCAAGTGCGACGGCGGCAGGCTGCTGCTCACTTGTTACAAGATATGCAGCAAAATCTCTGTTTATATCTCCGGCAACAAGATTGCATATTCCTACATACGGCTCCCCCGTAGGATTATCCCGTATCACCGTAAGCTGTCCGCTTTTTCCTATCAAAGCCGGAAGCTGAATTTCACAAGCAGGAACGCAGGCATCCGGATGATCTGCACAGCCCTTTACATTTCCGCCGTTATCCGCCGTCACCAGCAGTTTTCCTGCTGGGCCTCCGCCATTAAAGATGAGTGTAAGCTTTTCTGATTCGCTTTTATTCCTTTGAGCAAGCAACGCCGCCGCGCTAAGCAGCCTTCCCAAAGCCATCGCTACACCGTCGTTTAATTTTAAAAGCGTTTTTGCCTCTGAAGCTGCCGCAGATGAATTGATCATCAAAAGCGAAGCCTGTCCATCGCAGATCATAGCATGAAGTATCTGGTCTTCCATATAGCTTTCCCCTTAAAAAAGATCTCATGCACGAGAGCAAAAAGTAATGCGCATACTTTTTTCCGTACTATTTTTTTCAGTATAATCATCGGTAACGCTAAGTACCTGAAATCCCGTCTGCTCCAACCATAAAACGATTTCTTCCTTCCGGTGCGCCCGCTGAACATGTTCTTCATCAAACCGCACATAATGCGTTGAATCCTCTGCAACAAAAAAGGCAATATCCATTGTAAGCAAGCGTGTTTCCGCCTCAAAACTATTGCGCCACAGGTAAGTGATATCGTCATTATCCTCTGAATACAGCTGTCCGTCCATAGCGGTAAGCTTATATTCGCTGCTGATATCAAAGATAAAACATCCACCCGGTTTGATATTTTTATGAATATTCGCAAACGTCCGCTTCACATCCTGGGGCGTTAAAAGACAGTTGATACCATCGCATACGCATACAGCCGCATCCACCGGCCGATGCAAGGAAAATGTCGCCATATCAGCATGAATCAGCTTTACACTGCGTCCTGCAGCACGCAATTTACGGGCAGCGATCTCCAGCATATCCTCCGAAAGGTCTAAAGCCGTTACCGAAAATTTTTCTGCTAAAGCCAGGGTAGCCTGTCCCGTACCACAGCCCAGTTCTACGATTTCCCGCGCACCATTTAACTTTTTTTGAATAAAATCCGTCCATTTTTCATACGGCGCGTCATACATTAACGCATCATAAAGTTTTGCAAATTTACCGTACTGCATTTTTACTCCAGCGGTGCCATCCCTTTGCGCCTATCTTCAGGGGCATTTACATATTTATCAAACAAGAAATTACTAAAAACCATCTGCCCCAAATAAACAAAGGACATTCCCATAAATAAAATCACCACCAGCAAAATCTGGCCCAAAAAATAACATATAACAGCCGTTAAAATATAAATCAATACTGCCAGCAAAGTACGCGGGAACTGTACCACAAGATAAATAAAGGAGTTTTTTAAAATCTGCCGGAACGTCAGCTGATACGTTACCAATTGCGGGAAATGATAAATAGAGGACATAAAATACGCCGCCATAGCAATTCCGATTACAATGGCCGCATAACGCATCCATCCATTCGCCGCTGCGTTCATCATCAACGTAGCAATCCACCACACACCGGCAAAAAGCAGCATAGCGCTAAACAAATTCAGCAGCAGTGCTTTCCAAAAGCTGCGCCGAAATTCTTTCCAAAAATGCTCCCGTATCGTAGCACGCTCATTCCAGACCCAGTTACGCAAACAATAATACAACCCCGCCTTCGCCGGCCCTGTAATGGCATAAAGCGGTACACAGATCAATAAATACGATAACAATAGATTCTCCTGCCCGGTAAATACCTGCTGGATCGCCTCATCCTGGGCAAGTGAAGCCACAGAGAACCAATAATAAAGCGAAAAGAGAATCAGCGGCAGTGCAAAAAGCATATAGAGCACATTTCCCAGCACCATGCCGGAAAAACGCAGTTTGACCACGTCAAAATATTGGTCTACTCTTGTTTTCGGCAAATCTCTTACAGTAAAATCCTTTTTATCGGGATTTCCTATAAAGATTTTATTATACCATTTTCCCCATTTTCCCATGTATCAATCTCCTACTTTTAGTCATCCCCATCAAGATCATCTTTTCCTGAAGCACCGGGTGCCATAGATGCTAAACTCTCCTTCAATTTATTCTCCACCTGCTCCATAACCTCAGGATGCGAAATTAAGAATTCCTTGGCGTTATCCCGGCCTTGACCGATACGCTCTCCTTCATAGCTGAACCAGGATCCGCTCTTTGTAATAATGCCAGTGTCAATAGCAAATTCCAGCAAAGAACTTTCTTTAGAAATGCCCTTACCGAAAATCATATCCACTTCTGCCGTTTTAAACGGCGGCGCTACCTTATTTTTAACAATCTTGATTTTAGCTTTGTTGCCGATTTGCTCAGCACCATTCTTTAGAGCCTCGCCCTTACGGATATCAATGCGAACCGAAGCAAAAAATTTCAGTGCCTTTCCGCCGGTAGTTGTCTCCGGGTTGCCGTAAATCACCCCGATTTTATCCCGCAGCTGATTAATAAAAATAACTGCCGTATTGGATTTTCCCACAACGCCTGTAATTTTCCGCAATGCACGGCTCATAAGCCTTGCTTGAAGACCTACAGTAGAAGCCTCCATATCTCCTTCGATTTCCGCCTTAGGAGTAAGAGCGGCAACAGAATCGATAACGATCAGGTCTACCGCATTGCTGCGGGCCAGCGCTTCACAGATATCCAGCGCCTGTTCACCGGTATCAGGCTGAGAAACGTAAAGCTCATCAATATTTACACCCAGTGCTTTGGCATATACGGGATCCAGCGCATGTTCAGCATCAATAAAGGCGGCAATTCCGCCGTTTTATTGTGCCTGAGCAATGATATGCAGC
>URTC01000264.1 GCA_900550765.1 uncultured Clostridia bacterium
ACGTCAGAGAACATCTGAATGAAACGTCTATAGGAATCGTAAACGAAACGCTCGAATGCTGGATCTGGGTTACCAGCGATCATAGCTGCTACTACTTCGTCATTTAAACCAAGGTTTAAGATAGTATCCATCATACCTGGCATAGAAGCTCTGGCACCTGAACGAACAGATACTAATAATGGATTCTTAAGATCTCCGAATTTCTTTCCGTTGATCTCTTCCATTTTCTTAACGCCTTCCATAGCCTGAGCCATGATCTCGTCGTTGATCTTGCGGCCGTCCTCATAGTACTGGGTGCAGGCTTCGGTTGAGATGGTAAAGCCCTGCGGCACCGGCAGGCCAAGGCCTGTCATTTCCGCAAGGTTTGCGCCCTTGCCGCCAAGAAGGTTGCGCATGGTGGCATTGCCTTCGCTGAAAAGGTATACATACTTTTTCGACATATTTTTCCTCCTAAAAATGCGAGCTTCTGCTCGTTCTTTCATAGACATGCTTTACATACCTTCAGTATTATAAAATAGATTGCAAATATTGGCAACCGTTTTTTACAGCAAATCATATTTTGCAAGATAATCCATAATCTTCACCCTGCCCTCAAAAAAATATGAAGCATAGCCGCACACAGCAAAGTACAGTTCCTTTGCCTGCCGGGCAGTGGGTTTTAGCAAGAAAGCATCGTTTACACTCCCTTGCAGAATCCGCCGCATGTAAAAAAGACATCCACCCGTTATCGGCGCATGTCCGCCCTCAGCACACCGGCTGCAGCAAATACCGCCGGCTTGCGGCTCAAGATATAAAAGATCTTCTCTCCTTCCGCATCGGCTGCAATATTCCAATTCCGGCATATATCCCATAACTGCACAAAGTTTAAGTAAAAATATCGAAAGAACCAACGCTGCAGAGTATTGGGGATCCCGCAGCTTATCCAAACACCGCAAAAGCAGCAAAAACAACTCCGGTGCGGCCTCAGTTTCCGCAGCTGTTTTATCACAGAGTTTCAGCATTAAAGCTCCCGCACTGACGCGATCGAAAGCCTCCCGCAATTTATGAAAGCTTTCAATACTATCAAAAGCAATTACCGTAAAACGTCCCCGCGTTTCATTCAGCACATATGTACCAAAGGCAAAAAGCTCCGTGCCCGCACGGAGCTTTGAAGCCTGCTTTTTTACCCCCCGGGCCGAAACCGTCAATTTGCCTTTTTCCGGAGAAAGCAACGTTAAAATCCTGTCACTTTCCTTATAATCCACCCTGTTTAAAACAATCGCCTGCAGCTTTACTGCTTCTCCCAATTTTCTTCCCGTTCCTTTAAAATACCACGGGCCGTATAAAAAAACGGATCCCCTGTTTTTAAAAACATTTTCATCAGCGCTCGGTCCAAATCCTTGCTCATACGATCACCGCTTTCTTTATTTTATTATTATTGTTGCACAGTTCTGACTGTATTATTCACCATAGCCCAATTCTTTTAAGACTGCACCGGAATTTCTCCAATTTTGCCGTACCTTTACAAACAATTCTAAATAAATTTTTGCATCCAGCAAGGCTTCCAGCTCCTGCCGTGCTTGCGTTCCAATCTCCTTTAACATACTGCCGCCTTTCCCGATTACAATTCCCTTATGGGACTCCCTCTCGCACACGACGTCCGCACAAATATGAAGATTTCCATTCTGCTGTTCTTTCATCTGCGTAATGGAAACACCGATGCCGTGAGGAATTTCCTCATTCAGCAGCAAAAGAGCCTTTTCGCGAATAAGTTCCGCAGCCAAAAAACGCTCGGGAAAATCACAAACCATATCCTCGGGAAAATATTGGGGTCCTTGAGGAAGATGCTCTATAATCATTTTCAAAAGTTCCTGGCATCCCTCCCCTGTTTCTGCCGAAAGAGGAATGATCGGTAAGTCAAATACAGCAAGTTTTGCAAGCGTCTCCAGCACTTTTTCCCTTTCTACACAATCAATTTTGTTCAAAACGATCGCACAGGGAACCTTTAATGCGGCATATTCCCGGAGAATATGCTCATCCGTATTCCCCACAGGCTGCGTAATATCCAGCATCACCACCGTAAAATCCGCGCCGGCGGACGCTTCCTTTTGGGCTTTTACCATATATTCATTCAGTTTGCATTTCGGCTTATGAATACCCGGTGTATCCAAAAAAACAATCTGATATTCCGGCTGAGTTAAGATTCCGCGGATGCAGTTGCGCGTTGTCTGCGCCTTAGGCGATACGATAGCGATTTTTTGCCCCACAAAATAATTCATTAAAGTAGATTTTCCCACATTCGGCCTGCCGCATAAAACGCAAAAGCCAGATTTAAATTCTTTCATCGGTTTTCTCCTTTTTTTCTGGGCCAGATCAAGCACTTGGGGCCAAAGCCGATCAAATCCGTACGGCCCGCCTGCATCAGTGCCTGTTTAACAATCTCATAATTCTGAGGCTTCTTATACTGAAGCAGCGCGCGCTGCATCTTTTTTTCCCGTATTGTTTTAGCAACATACACCTTTTGCATGGTTCGAGGATCCATCTCCGTATAATACATGCACGTAGAAAGTGTGCCGGGCGTAGGATAAAACTCCTGAACCTGCTCGGGATTGATTCGGTGATCACGCAGATATTCCGCTAATTTGATTGCTTCCTTTAAATCACTGCCGGGATGGCCGGAGATCAAATACGGCACCAAATATTGCTCCTTGCCTATTTTGCGATTCATTTGCGCATATTGCCGGCAAAACTCCTGATAAATCTTTTCTCCCGGTTTGCCCATTAGAGAAAGTACTTTATCGGAAATATGCTCCGGCGCTACCTTCAACTGCCCGGAAACGTGAAATTCGCAAAGCTGACGCAAAAACTGCCGCCCGTGCTTTTGATCCGCCAGCATACAATCAAACCGCAGACCGGAACGGATAAAGACCTTTTTTACCTTTGGAAGCTCTCTCAGCTTTCTGAGAAGAGCAATGTAATCACTGTTGTCTGCCCGGAGATTCTTGCTGGGCTCCGGGATCAG
>URTC01000265.1 GCA_900550765.1 uncultured Clostridia bacterium
GAACCGGTGCTGTATGACCTGGAGGACGTTTTATTCGGGGGAGACGGATGGACGAGATCGTAAGGCTCATTCAAACGGCAGAGAAAAAAACGCAAACCCGTATTTTGGGTGATCGAAGTTCTTTCTATTCTGCTGCATCCGGCATTATATGCAACCCTTATTTTTATCAGCGAATAAGTGCCTCTTTCTTTTTTCCTGCGGATTTTGATTGTTTACAGAAATCCGGTAAAAATTCCTCTCAAAAACAGGCTTCCTGTTGTGATTTCTTTTTCCGTGCTTTACCGATATCGTAAAAAAATTACCCGCAGACCCCAATTCCTGCGGGTAATCTTATACAAAAAATCTTTTAAGTAAAGAATCTTGTTCCGTTGATCCTTCTTTATCAAACCCTATAGATCTATGATTCTTTCTTTTTCTTTCTATAATAAAATTCGCCTGCGCAAATCATAATAACGATCAACCCCGTAATACAGGTAGTGAAAGAAAGTCCAGAATCTCCGGTATCTTTAATCTGGTTCTCTTCTTCTAATTGAAGAATCGTTTCATAAGCTTTGATAAGCAATTCATTGTTAGATACCTGCGCTTTCAGATTGACGCTGAGCGCCTGATAAGCTTGCCACGCAGAGAGCACAGCCGACTTATCCGCCAAGGTGATATTTTCAGGCACAGCCGCTATCTTTTTTATAACATTATTCAGTGGTGTATCATCCAAATTAACAATCTTTTCTTTGGCTTGGGCAGAAGAAAAACTACCATTGATAATATC
This sequence comes from uncultured Clostridia bacterium, assembly GCA_900550765.1. GTDB lineage: Bacteria > Bacillota > Clostridia > Christensenellales > QALW01 > UMGS1322. The sequence goes on from URTC01000265.1 coordinate 767, forward strand.
CTCCTCCGTAAACACGGCCATCAGTATTTCCATCGCGTTTTCTTCCTGACCGGTAATATATTTTCCTCTTTCACGGTCATATACGGCATAAATCACACCGTTTTCATCCTCTATGGCATCCGGATACGATACATTGCTTCTGCCATCAAGCAACAGCTGATAAGGCCACGTCTGACCATCGTCAGTAGAAAGCAGCGCGGTAATATGACTGCGTCTGGAATTATTCTTATGGTTTATCAGCAGTAAATTTCCGGAACTCAGCCGCCGAATGAAAAAGCGTGAACCCGGTCCGCCCCAACCTGTATCTGTCATAGCCGACCATGTAGCCCCTCCGTCTGTAGAAAAACTTTGTCCCACTCCGGAGGAAGTCCTCAGCAACAGCCACAAGGCACCGTCGTTTTTCTCGATAATCATTCCCTCGGACCACATCTGTGTTTCCGTGCGAAGCGTTCCCCGAAGATTCCATGTTTTTCCGCTATCCACTGACGCTTAAATCATGGTATCGGTACAGTTTCCGGTCCATGTATAGCTGGAAATCAGCCATGTCCCGTCAGAGGTGACCGTTGGCTTATTCAGCATAACGCCCTCCGCTATTTTTTCCGGTTCTGTCCATATAGGCTGAGAGGCATTTGGATCCTCCGTATAGATTCGCCATACGCCGGAGCCGTTTACAAAGAAAAGCCATAGTCTTCCTTGTGCATCTTTCCAAAGGCAAGGATCAAAGATTCTGGAAAAATAGTCATCTACAACCAATACGGGCGTCCAGGTCTGTCCGTTATCCAAGCTTCTGCTTACAATGGCGTAATTCTCACTTCCTTCGCTGCTGCCGCCGGAGTACCAGGAAACCCAAAGGCAGTCCGGTGCTGTTTTTTCAATACCGGGAATGCCCTGCCATTGTCTGTTTTGTCTTGCATATTGAGAATCCTGCGCAAAAATTATTTCCGGATCAACAATGACCTCCGGCCCGTTTACCGGATGTTCATCCAGTTGTTCATCCGGTAAAGTTTTAAAAAACACTACCGCCCATTTATCCAAAGAAAGGGTTTCACCTGTATTCATATATTTTCCGTACAGAGCTACAGATTCCCCTACTTGAGGGGATATTTTAAAAGGCGGCGCATTAAAAAGCACAAAACCTTTCTGCTCCAAAGCAGCTATCTGCGAATTCGGTCCACTCGTCGGTGTGGCGATATACACATACCCTGCCGAAACAATGGTAACCGATACGCCATGATCTATTGACGCAGCGATATACGATTTATTCTGCAGATAATCCGGCAGAGTACCGTAAGCATATGCGCGATCCCTAAAAACCATATTTCCTTCCCGTGCGCTGAAGCGAAAATCCTCACTGTTTTGTGATATCACCTCTGCCAAAGGCTGTTGAAAGTCGACTTCGGGATCCGGCGTGTCAGATAGATCCGTACCGCAAAGAGTGACCCCCCATTTCCCGTAAGAAACCGTATCGCCCACGGCAACCAGTTTTTTATAAAATTCCACCGGTTCGGCTAAAGTACTCCAAAAGGGATAAGAAAGAATATCCGTTTTTACATAACCATCGGCAAGTAAATCGGCACCGCGTCCGTTCGGGGCATTTTTAGGCGTCATTACGTATACATAGCCCCCAACCGTTACTGTAGCGGCGGAACCGCTGTCCAAACCTGCCTTTATAAAGGACATCCCTTCAAACATTTTCGGACGGTTCGCGATACTATAGCTTCTATCCAGAAATACCGCTTTATTATTTTCAATTGTTTCAAGCGTATAATTTTGCTGCGGCTGCAGCACCGCCAAATTTTCTTCCGGCATGGAATCCGCAGTAAACCGCAGCGGCTCCGCAGAAGCCAATATAATTCCCCATTTGGTATAGCTTACCGTTTGATTCGCTTTAAAATACTTGCCGAACACGGCAACAGGCTGCGTAATGCCGCTGGAAAGTTTCCAGGAATCAACCGCAATTTTCTGAAATCCCTGTTTCAGCAATACGGCTTCCTGAGAATTTGGCTGCGGATCAGGCGGTGTTAATACATAAAGATAACAATCCTGTAAAGTTGTAGCGCTGCTGCCATCGATGGATCCGTAAACATATTCCACGCCCTCCATGCACTCAGGATATCCTTTTAAAAAAGGCATGGTGGTACGATCCGTAAAAATCTGCTTGTCTACGGTTACATGCGCGATTTCCGCGCCGCTGCCGGGCTGTAAGAGATTCTGTGCTGCAGCAGAAAC
>URTC01000266.1 GCA_900550765.1 uncultured Clostridia bacterium
AAAATGTTTTCTTGCATAAAAATCGCTTAAATAGTATCTATGGTTTCCTTACGGTTTAAAAAGCAAATGAAACGGCGTAGATTTTTAATTGCCGCAAAATGCAGAAAGTGCGAATAGATCTTTTGCATAGCTTGCACCGTACGAGAGACCTGTTCGTTAGGCATTTGATAGCTGGTTTCATTGCAAAACAGGGATTTTATTCTGTTCATGGGAAAAGCTTCAATGAGATACAACAGACGGTTTCTTTTTCCTGCTGTTCTTTTTTGTTAAAAAACGGACACAATAAAGAAACAGCAGTGCAATCCAGGAGAGCATTTCTGCATAAGCGATTACCATATTTCCAAAGCGGAAAGCAAATGTATAGGATGCTATAATTCTGATCATTAGTCCGATGATACCGACAACTCCTGAAAACAACATATCGCCGGTTCCTTCATGATAGCCGCGTACTTCCATTGTCAAGCCGTAAATGATATAACAGCTTGCGATCGCGTTAAAAAAAGATTTTCCGATTTGCACTGATTCCTGCGTTAAGCCGAACATTTCAATGAGATTTTTGCCTGTCAGGAGAATGAGGAAAGTAAGACAAATAGAAATGACTGCCATCATAATTATTCCTGTTTTTAATACTTTTTGTGCTCTGTCTTTATTTTCAGCGCCGATATTCTGCGCCACAATGGTCGCAATTCCAGAGCCGAAATTTACAATCGGAAGAAGAATAACCGAATCCACACGATAAGAGGTCGTAATTGCAGCTACAGTCTGTTCGCCGAATCCGTTCATGAACCGTTGCAGGACGATATTGCCCACGGAGGGCATTCCTGCCTGGATGGCGGGCGGAAATCCGAATTTTATTCCTTGCAGAAGGAACGCTTTGTCACAAAGCTGCTGTTTTAATCCAAAGCGAAGCACAGGATATTTTCGGACAGCGTATAGGACAATAAATATTGCCATTGCTGCTTGTGAAATGGCAGTTGCTGCTGCGGCGCCTGCTGTACCGAAACGAAAAACCATGACGAAGAGGATATCTAAAAACACATTGATACCCGAACAAATAAGAACAGATAAAAACGGCGCCCGGCTGTTTCCTAAACCTCTCAGTACGGCGGAATAAAGATTGTATATCGCTAAAAAAGGGATACCGATCAGCAGCAATTGCATGTATTGTTTTGCAGCGTCGAAAATATTGGCAGGGGTATCTAAGAGAACCAAAATCTCGTTTGTGAACAAGCTCGCCAATACAGCGGCTGTTAAGAAAATTCCTCCAAGAACGCCGGAAAAGGAGGATAAAATGCTTTTGAGCTTTTCTCCTTCTCCCTTTCCGAATAATTGTGCTGCAAGTACGGAGAGTCCTGAGGTGAATCCAATAATAATTGTTACAAAGAAATTATAAAGGGAGGTCGTTGCGCCAATTCCCGCAAGAGCAAGTTCACCTTCTGTATTACCGACAATGAACGCATCTACCCAGTTAAATATTTGTTGGAACATACCGCTTAAAATCAGCGGAGTTGTAAAAACAAGTAATGATTTTACAATATTCCCTCGTGTTAATTTGCTTTCCATTTTTCCCTCACAATAAAAAGAAAAGCATGCAAAAAGCTACCATACAGCCTAAAACTGTACCATAGGGGTAACTTATGAACGCCTCTCTCTTTTATAGTTGATGTCTATTTCCAATTGTTTATGGCAGTCATCTTAAAAAGTATCGGAAGTTTTCGTACCCTAAACTTCAATAATTCTGCATATGTGGTTTAGCGTCAGGTAGTGCGCTTCTTTAGAGTATCCAGAAACTATGGATTATTTTCTGTTGTCACGGTGAACGCTTTATTATAAGTGATAGTGGAATGAAGACCGAGATGCCGAAACCAGCGCCAATCATCATACCTTTGAAATCAAGCCGATGCTCCACTTTTCTGCTACATTCAGCATAGCACGGCCTTGTTCTTCCTGACCGATTTGCAGCAATACCAAAGCAGTGGAAACCGTTTGTAAAAAGCCCCATTCCCAAATAGCCTGTGTCGGAACACCGGTTAATGCATGCAAATATTCACAGCGTTCCAAGCCTTTAGGAAATGGGGCTTGGGTATATTCTTCTGGCCATTCCCGCATAAGAACGCCTAAATCATAGGCTTTTTCATAAAAAATACCGTCAGGATCGATAAATTTAAATGCATTTTCTTTGGATAGATCTTGCAGTGTATTATTTCCGTGAGCATCACCGTGAACCATAACAAACTCTGACGGATTCATAGCTTTTTCTCTTGATTCTAAATAAGAAAATGCTTGAGAAATCACCTGCTGCGAGCAAGGCTGGTTTAGCTTTTTCCAAGTTTCTCCTATAAATTCCCGAAACCAAGCAATACTATCAGCACCAGTAGGCAGCGCTGCGTTTTTCACAGGAACTTCCCACGTTTTTTGTAGTACCGAACAGATCAGGCGGAGCTGATCCTTAATGGAATAGGAAAGTGTGCAAATGGGGTTACCCAGGCGTTCCAATAAACAGGCTTTTTTCGCAATATCATAAGCAATTAGCTTTACGTATCCTTTTCCATTTACTGTGTTTAAAGCGGTTATACTATTGGAAAATTCACCGCCAAGATTTTCAGGCATATCTATTTTGAGAACATAGCGTTCACCATTTTTGCCGTCTGCATACGCTACAAAAGCGTGTGTTCCTCCTGTTAATGAATTGCCGACAGAGATTTCCCACTGTTTTTCTAAATCGGCAATTATCGTATCAAGAGTATTAAGCCACACTTCGCCGATACTGCCAGCTGATTTTGCGCGACTAACCACCAACGGCGGTATATAGTGTCGGTTTGAAGTAAAAATCCCTGCATTTAAGGTGGTACTCAGGATATGGTAAAAACGTTCTCTGTCTACAGTTCTTGCAATTTCTACATTTCCATTTGCAAAGGGGGTAAAGGAAGTAGAACCCATATTGCTTTTTTGCACGGTTTCTACTTGCTCCAAACCTTTTTCATACT
>URTC01000267.1 GCA_900550765.1 uncultured Clostridia bacterium
TAGAGCGTGTTTCCGATCACTGCTCCAACATTGCCGGCTGTGTTTTAGAAATCTCTCACGAAAACCTGGACATTCATGAATATCTGCGCCGGGTAAAGGGAGGCGAAATCAAAGAATTCAATGACTATTACGATTATTTCAAAGTAAAATACGCGATCGCTCCTGTAAATGCCGCACCCAAAACCATATAAAGCAAGGGCCGCCCCTCTGTGTTAAAGAGGGGCGGCTTGTGTATTTTTACAGCAAACTGCTTTCTTTCTATTGCCGTCTGTCAGACCGGACAAACGGCGGCCGAATCTCTTCTGAAAGCAGCAGGCCATACTTTCGCGGACGACGATAAGCATTTCCATGAACTTCTGCTTCGCGATACGTCCGCAGTTCTTCTATGGGAAAATCAGCCAAATAGATTCCCTCGTCCCCTCCAGCCTCCAGAATCAGCGTATCACGCGAATGCTCTTCCCCCGGTCGGTAGGCGATCCCGTCAAATACGCTGGAATGTCCGTTGCAGTCGGGCTGTCCCAAAGGATAATTTACCGTAGCGATGCCTATCATATTTTCATACGCTCTGGCCCGCAGCTGGGAAAGCCGGTTGATCTCCATGGGGCAAGCGTTGGGCACCAGAATCAGCTCTGCCCCTTCCAGCATTAAAATCCTTGCACTTTCGGGAAATTCCCGGTCATAGCAGATCATTGCCCCCACAGTTACGCTGCCCTGCGCAGTATCCAGCACGGCAACAGGAAAATCTTCGCCGGGAGTGAGTAAGCGCTCCAGCCAGAAATCACAAGTATGCACTTTGGCATAAGTAAGCACAAGGCAGCCAAAGCGGTCAAACAGACAAAACGTATTGCGCGGCATCGGCTGGTATTGCTCCAAAAAGGTAATGCCTATGGCCATCTCCAACTCCTTTGCCAGCTGTGCAAAGGAACGGACAAACGGATGCTCCCGTGAAATTGCTTTTTGCTGCATCGCTTCCGCGTCAGCTTCAAGCTGATACCCAATACTCCACATTTCCGGAAATACCGCAATATCCGCCCCCATGGCCTTTGCACGCCGACAGACCACCTCGCCTTTTTTCCGATTCCCTTCTAAATCAGCTTCCGGCAGCTGCTGCAGCAGCGCCACCTTTATATTTTTCATAAATCCTCCTTTGACCTGCTTTTTGCCTTTACTCTTCCGATACAAAGGAAAACCGATATACCAGCTTTCCATGCAGCGGAACCAGCTCTTCCCACATGGCAGCCGGGCGCACCCAAATACCGCCCGCGCCGTAAAGAGCCTGATACACCACCATTTTTTCTAATGTTTCACTGTGCTGCGCCGTAAAGAGCACTTGATATTCCTTCCCCTTAAAATGACGGTACTTCCCCGGCAGAACCGTCTCCCCAGGCCTTGCCGGATCCCAGCGGAGCGTAAAGCGCTCAAGTTTCCGCGGCAGGGATGTGTGTGTGCCGCTCTGAATAAATTCTATGGTTTTCTTTCCCCCAAAACCATGGTACAGCGCCATCACTGTTCCCGGCGGACAGACCGTATCTCCCAGGCGTGCGGTGATATGTACCGGGCAAGTCACCCCCGCTGCCTGAAAAACGGTATCAAAATACCGCAGGCCGGGGGCATAAGTCGGCCGCCATCCGGGAATACATCCATGATTTTCAGCATTCAGATCGCAAAACCAAGGAACGGAAAGATCCAAAAATGTTACATCCTTATCATGTGCAGCACAGGTGACCGCCTGCAGCGCCCCCTGACTGCCGCCCGAGCAGGTAAGATTTTTGCCGTCCCATTCCGGCAGCGTCTTTAAAAATTTAAGTGCCGCGAGGTTCCGCAGCATCATGCCCTGCCAGTACGTGGTCTCCGGCCGGGCGTTTTCCGTTTCGTCAAAGCCGTAACGGGCAAGGGATGGATAGCGAATCTGTTCATTTTCCTCCCGTGTAAACCCGTTCTCAATTCCGTGTGCGTTCACATTCAAATGTACGGCATTATGTGAAAAAGAAGGCTGCGCCCCTGTAAGCCCATACCCCCGGAACGAGACGATCAGAGGGAACGGTCCCTTTCCCTTGGGAATGGAAAGATAGCCGGAAGCGGGTCTTGCCGAAGGAGAAGATATTTTAACATCAAAACATTCAAATTCTTCCGGAACGCCTTCGGTATAAGGTGTTTTGTCCAAAAGTACCGGCGAAAAATCAGCGATAACATTTTCTATATTTTTCCAATAAGCATCAAAATCCTCCGGGGGCACATCGTGCACGCGTATTTTCTCTACATCTGCACCCGCACCGGAAACACATACCTCAAAATCCGCATCGGGATTTCCGTCTTCCCGCAAAGCCGTGCAAATAAGCCGCACAAAGCCGAGTGTTTCACAGGAAGCTTGAAGCGAAAATCCCTTCTCCTGCCGGCAGACAGCAATTCCTTCGCGTATCTGCCCGTCATCTCCCGCAAGCTCCCATTGAACCTGCGGACAGGCAATGGGCATGCCGTCCTCAAAAGCAGCAACAAAAAATTCCATAGGTTCTCCCGTACGAAAACTCAGGGCAGGTTTATTTAACGTACAAAGAAAATATTTTGCCATAGTCTCCCCCTATTTTCCAAAGATCTGCAGCCTACAGATTCCCGGTACAATGCGCTTTTCTTCATCGAGATATCCCTCATCAGAAAACATATTCAAGCGCAAATACCGAAATGTGCCCTGTAGCTTTTCAATGTTCACAGGCTTATCAGAAGGCTCTGCGATCCGATCACAGAGGATATGCATCGCTCCCTCTCTGATTCCGTCTACGCGATAAGCATAAAGTCCGTTGGTATTCTGCTCAAAATCAAGTTTTATGCAGCAAAGCGAAACTTCCTGCCCCAAATCGATTTCAATAATATTGCTCGCCGCAGGACAAAACGGCCGCCACAGCTGCCCGCGGGAGAGGGCTTCCTCCGCAGTGGTATCATCCGTAAACACGGTAGAAGCGGAAAACGTGAGCTCCTGTCCTTCTATCG
>URTC01000268.1 GCA_900550765.1 uncultured Clostridia bacterium
TAGCAAAAAGTATTAACAATGCTTTTTGTACAAGAAAATCCCTTATACATAAAAGAAAAAATCACCTTATACCCGAAAAAAACGGTGTATGCAGGGGAAATTTTTTACCTTTGATTACTGAATTTCTTTTACTTTTGCTGCCTTGCCGATTCGGTCCCGCAGATAATAAAGCTTAGCTCTGCGCACACGGCCGCGGCGAACGATGGTTATGCTGCCCAGCCTGGGAGAATGTACCGGAAAGGTACGCTCAATACCAACGCCGTAAGCTACTCTGCGTACGGTAAAAGTTTCACTGGTGCTGCCGTTTTTGCGGGCATTTACAGTTCCCTCAAAGGCCTGCAGCCTTTCACGGGTTCCTTCAACAACCTTCACCATTACCCTTACGGTATCGCCAATTTTAAAATCGGGAATATCGCTGCGAAGCTGCTCTGCTTCAATCGCTCTGATCAGTTCCATTGTATTTCTCCTTTTCCCTCATAGGTGTTCATTAACTCGAAAAAACGGCCAAGCGGACCACCCGTAATTATCAATCTATAATACTATAGCATAACAACTTTTTTTTAGCAAGTATTTTTTTCTTCGGTTTGAATGTTTTTTCTTATTTTTTTATCTTCTTCCGAAAGCGGCGCGTTTATAAGCAAATCCGGCCGCTTTTTTAAAGTAACGCGCAACTGCATCTCTCTCTGCCATGCCGCTATATGGGCGTGATTTCCGTTTAACAGCACATCCGGAACGCGCATCCCTTTGAAATCGGCCAGACGTGTGTACTGAGGAGCCTCTAAAAGGCCGACGGAAACGCTGTCTTCCCAGGCACTGTCCACACTGCCTAAAACGCCGTCTACAAAGCGCGCGGTAGCGTCGATTACTACCAGCGCGGCAAGCTCTCCGCCAGTAAGCACATAATCGCCGATCGAAAGTTCCCGGTCAATCAAACAGTCAAGCACCCGCTGATCAACGCCTTCATAATGTCCGCAAAGCAGAATCAAGTGTTTCTCCCGTGCCAGTTCTTTTGCGGTCTGCGGTGAAAAAACCTGGCCTTGCGGCGAAAGATAAATACTCAGGCTCTCGTTTGTTTTTACATGTTCAAAAGCGGAAAAGATCGGCTGGGCCATCATCAGCATTCCCACGCCGCCGCCAAAGGGATAGTCATCGGTATTATGATGCTTATTTTCGCTGAAATCACGAATATTAATTAGCTCAATTTCCAAAATACCGTTTTTAACGGCTCGGCCTAAGATGCTGCTTTCCAGCATTGGACGCAGCATTTCGGGAAAAATCGTTAAAACACTAATTTTCATATACTGCTACCTCTTGCAGCATATCTTCCTTTACGGTTACTGTTTTCTTGTGGATATTTACATCCAAAACAAAACTTTTAACTGCAGGGATTAGATGTTCTTCCTGCATATCATTTTTTACTACATATACGTCGTTTGCTCCCGGCTGCAGTACCTCGGTAATTCTGCCAAGTGCGTGTCCGGTATCAGTGACAACGCAGCAACCGATTAAATCAAAAATAAAATATCTTCCTTCGGGCAGTTTAATCGCATGTTCCCGGTCTACACAAAGATATTTTCCGCGTATCAGCTCCGCTTCGTCGCGGGTATAAATTTTTTCAAGCAGTAAAAAGGCGCAATCGTCGCCAAGACGGGCGCCCTTTACGTTGTACTTGAGATACGTATTTTTCTCTTCTACAAAAACGTATTTTAAATCTAAAAAACGTTCTAAGCTGTCGGAAAGAGAAAGAACTTTAATTTCTCCGCGGATACCCTGGGGCTTGGCTGCTATGCCAATTCTAATATACTCCATCAGAGGATATCCACGATAACGCGTTTTGCTTCTTTTGTAGAAGCAGCTTTTACAACCGTACGCATAGCGCGAGCGATTCTTCCCTGCTTTCCGATGATCTTACCCATATCCTCCGGGGCAACGCGTACTTCGATAACCGTAGCATCGTCTCGCTCCACACGGGAAATATTTACTTGATCAGGCTGGGAAACAAGCGCTTTTACTATGTATTCCACTAAAGCTTCCATAGAGGTTTCCTCTTTCTTACTCAAGGCCGGCGATCTTCAGCAGCTTTTTTACGGTTTCAGAAGGCTGTGCACCTTTGCTGATCCAATCTTTAGCAGCTTCAACGTCGATTTTAATGTCAGCAGGCTCGGTCATGGGATTATAATATCCCAGATTGGCAATGGATTTGCCGTTTCGGGCATTACGGCTTTCGGAAACCACTACGCGATAAAACGGATTCTTTTTTGCGCCCATTCTTTTTAATCTGATTTTTACCATTTTTCAATCCTCCAGTAAAATTAAAAAAATTTATCTTTATAAGTTCATAGAACAAAACTTATCGAAATTTAGGAAAACCCTTTTTAGAAAAGAGACCGAATTTTTTCATCATAGCCTTTGATTGTTCGAATTGGCGGATAAGCTGGTTCACTTCCTGAACACTTGTTCCGCTTCCCGCGGCAATGCGTCGCCGCCGGGATGCGTTTAAAATATCAGGATTCTTGCGTTCCTTCATTGTCATAGAGAGAATAATTGCTTCCAAACGGTTGATGCGTTTTTCATCGATTTCCTGTTCGGAAAGTTTACTGGTATCTACGCCGGGCATTGTCGGAAGCGATTTTAAAATGTCTTTCATGGAGCCCATTTTACGCATCTGCTTGAACTGCTCTAAAAAGTCCTGCAGGTCAAATTGGTTTTTTTTGATTTTATCTACCAGTTTTGTAGCATCTTCGTTATTAAAATTTTCCTGTGCCTTTTCGATCAGGGAGAGAACATCTCCCATTCCTAAAATACGGGAAGCCATTCTATCAGGATGAAAAACCTCGATGTCCGTCAATTTTTCACCGATTCCGCTGAATTTAATAGGTTTACCGGTGACCGCTTTTACGCTCATTGCCGCACCACCGCGGGCATCGCCATCCATCTTGGTCAGCACCACACCGGTCAGGCCCAGACGTTCGTTGAAGGACTCC
>URTC01000269.1 GCA_900550765.1 uncultured Clostridia bacterium
ATCTACAGTTTAATCCTCCGTATAGATCAGTTCACTGATGGAGCATACAGCATATCCCTGCGCTGTAAGATTTTCCAAAATTTCCGGCAGCGCTTCAGGAGTATATTTTGCATTATTATGAAAAAGAATAATATCCCCCGGACATACCTTTTTCAGCACTCGTTCCACCAATGGCTGACGGCCGTATTCTTTCCAGTCAAGAGAATCGATGGACCATTGAATCGCATGCATATTCAATTCACGCAGAGTAAGCACTACAGCATCGCTATAATCTCCGTACGGCGGCCGAAATACGGTAGGCGCCTGCCCCGTAATTGCTTCGATCTGCTCATTAACCGATGTTATCTCTTGGATCATTTGCTGCTTGGAAAGCTTGCTCATCTCCGGATGATTCTGAGAATGATTTCCGATTTCATGCCCGCGGTCATAGATTTCCTTAACCATATCCGGATATTTCTCTACCCAAAAACCCACAAGAAAGAACGTTGCGTGTACCTCATAAGAATCCAGAATATCCAAAATATTTCTGGTTTTATCGGCTCCCCATGCCGCATCAAAGCTGATAGCAATCTTTTTTTCTTCGGTTTCCACGCTGTATATGGGTTTTTCTTTTCCACCGGTACTGGCTGCCGAAACCGAATCATCATACACAAAGCAATGCATCAGAATTCCCAAAGTAAGTATTGCCGCAATTCCAATATAAATATACCTTTTCAATCCTTATCACCCCGGTTGGATTATATGCACAAAATTCCTTTTTATTGCAAATTTATCAGTTGACAAGCCGCTGCTTTTTGCCCTATACTATTGCATGTAAAAATGCTCATATGTATACATTAAGGAGTGCGATAAAATGTCTGAAAATTCTCAGAACAGGCCGATCATCAATGCGGAATTAGTGGAAGCCATGTCACAAAGGCTTATCGATGAGCGCAGTTTAATGAATCTTGCCGATTTTTATAAGCTGTTTGCCGATGAATCTCGGCTGAAGATTCTCTATCTGCTTACGATGAACGAAATGTGTGTTTCGGATATTGCCGCCACGCTGAATATGAATCAATCCACGGTTTCACACCAACTGAAAACGCTGCGCAACAGCCGCATCGTCAAATATCGCCGGGATGCAAAAATTGTTTACTATTCCTTGGATGACGAGCATATCGGGCAAATTCTGCTTCAGGGTATGCTTCATGTAAGTGATTTTAACTGACATGGATCTCCACGCGATACTCAAAAATCTTCCGGCGGAGCCGGGCGTATACCTATACAAAGATGCGAACGATACGGTTATTTATGTGGGAAAAGCCAGAGTGCTGAAAAACCGTGTACGTTCGTATTTTCATTCCTCCGAACTCAACGCCAAAACAAAACAGTTGGTTTCCAACATAGCCGATATCCAGTATATTGTAACCGGTAATGAGTTAGAAGCTCTGCTGTTGGAAAATAACCTGATTAAGCAATATAAGCCTAAATATAATATCTTATTAAAGGACGATAAAGGCTATCCGTATTTACGCATTGATCCTGCCGAGGCATTCCCTAAATTAGAATTAGCACGCAGAATGAAATTTGACGGTGCGCTCTACTTTGGCCCTTATCACGGCGGCGGCAGTGCGCGTACAATCGCCGACATCGCACTTGAGCTCTATCCCCTGCGCACCTGTAACTATGATTTTACAAAAAGCACAAAAATACGGCCCTGCCTGAAATATCATATCGGCCGCTGCCCGGCCCCTTGTGTGGAGCGTGATAACGAACAATACCGGCAGAATGTAGACCGAATCATTGATTTTTTAAAAGGAAACCAAAATAATGCGCTTGACGCGCTGAAAGAAAAAATGGAACGCGCCGCGGCCAACCTTGAATTTGAGCTTGCAGCGGAGATTCGTGACAAGCTGAAGCGTGCCGATGAAATTTTAGCCAAACAAAAAATTGTGCTGGATAAAGACCAGAACATTGATGTAATCTCCGTGATCTTAAAGGATACCTATGCGGTAATCTGTTCGCTGTACGTACGCAGCGGACGGCTGATCGGCGTTTATACAGAAGAGCAAAGCGGCGTTGAATACGATACCGAAAACCAACTGCTTACCAAATATATCATCCAGCACTATACCTCCGGCGCGGTGCTGCCGAAAGAAATTGTATGCGCCATTGAGCCGGAAGATAAAGAGATTACTGAAAAGCTGATTTCCGAGGCAAACAATAAAGCCGTTCACATCACGGTATCTCAGCGAGGCAAAAAGCATGACCTGTGTTTCATGGCTCAGCGGAACGCGCAGGAAAGGCTTGAAAAATCAGCTTCCAGCCTTTCTTATAAAGAACAGCGTATCCACAATGGGCTGCAGGAGCTGCAGCGGGTTTTGGGCTTAAAGGAACCACCCTACCGGCTGGAATGCTTTGATATTTCCCACATTCAGGGCACCGATACGGTTGCCTCGATGGTAGTATTTTCTAACGGCCGGCCGGATAAAAAGGAATACCGTCGTTTTAAAATACGGCAGGCACAGAATAATGACTTTGCTTCCATGCGTGAAGTTACCACCCGGCGCTATACCAGCGGAAAGAACAAGCAAACCGGCTTTGAGAAGATGCCTGATTTAATCATTATCGACGGCGGTAAGGGACAGCTTTCCTCCGCCAAGCAGGTTTTAAACGAGCTTTCACTCAATATTCCTATGATCGGGCTTGCCAAACGATTAGAGGAAATCTATATTCCGGGCTCTTCCCTGCCCATTCTTCTGCCGCTTTCCTCTCCCGCCCTGCAGATTCTTCAGGCCATTCGGGATGAAGCACACCGCTTTGCCATCACGTTTCATCGCTCCCTGCGCAATAAACATTCGCTTATATCGGCGCTGGACAATATTCCCGGCATCGGCGCAAAACGCAAAAAAGAGCTGATGAAAGCGTTCAGCACCTTTTCCCGGATTCAGGCCGCTTCTTTGGAAGAGCTGGCC
>URTC01000270.1 GCA_900550765.1 uncultured Clostridia bacterium
GCTTTTCTTTATAATTGTGCGGTATGATTACCCGATTCATAAGGATCCCTCAAATCTTTTTCTTGATAAAATTATTGTAGGTATTATACCACCAAATATCTTTTAAAGCAATATTTATGTGTTACGGATCAAAAACTTTCCCCGCAGTTTTTTACCGAACGAAAAAGAGTCGTCTCTTTTGGCAACGCCATATAAGGAAGTTATTGTAAATGGACGGTTCTGTATCCACATCGGTACAGAACCGTCCATTATCTAACGGCAAATATCGCTTTGTTGGAAACTGTCCATACAGTTTCCCTGCTTGTTACGGTGTAGGACATATGTTATACTGTGAGAGAAATTATTTCTATATTAGTTTTAGGGGGAAATTTTATGGAAAATCGGCTTGAAATATTACGCAATGAAATTGATAAGATTATTTTTAATGAGAAATCAGATCATATCCGTATGTATATCTCTCATATGTACGGCGTTGCACGATTTTGTACATTGTTAGCTATGAAAAGGAATTTGAATGTTGAACTTGCTACAACTTGCGGAATGCTTCATGATATATTTTATATGTCCGGTGGCACCAGCGATAATCACGCTGCAAAGGGTGCAGAACAAGCAGAAACAATATTGAAAACAATGAGGTTATACAGTGATGACGAAATTAAAATAGTTACTACCGCTATTTCAAGACATAGTGATAAAAAACACATTCACGAACCATATGACGAATTATTGAAAGATGCAGATGTCATGGATCACTGTTTGTACAATACTGCGTTTCCCGTAGCGCAGTGGGAAATGGAACGGTATCGTAATTTGCTGATAGAATTTGGAATTAACAAGACAAAATGAGTATGCTCTTACACAAATTACGCCCTCCGAAGAAACAAACTCTTTCGGAGGGCGTTTTTCTAAACATCCTTATGTGGCGTTGGCTTTGCCGTATTCTATGTTTTTCATTGACAAAATACGCCTTTTATTATATTATCTATCGTATATTGTATATATTAAGGAAAGATCTTCATGCAAAATCAAACCATCCTTGTTCTTGATTTCGGCGGACAGTACAAAGAATTGATTGCCCGGCGCGTACGCGAGTGCAACGTATATTCCGTAATCAAGCCCGGAAGTCTTACAGCAGCGCAAATTCAATCCCTATCCCCCATCGGCATTATCTTTACCGGCGGTCCCAGCAGCGTATATGAAAAAGACGCCCCCGTCTGCGACCCCGCTGTTTTTTCCTTAGGCATTCCAATTTTAGGCATATGCTATGGCCTGCAGCTGATGTGCCATACGCTGGGCGGTACGGTAGAAAGCGGAAATCTGCGGGAATACGGAAAAATCGATACGCAGCTGGACGTCTCTTCCCCTTTATTTCAAAATCTTCCTCCGCAGACCAAAACCCTTATGAGCCATACCGATCATGTAGAAAAACTCCCTTCGGGTTTTGTTTCCATTGCACATTCGGCAAACTGCAAGAATGCAGCGATTGCAAACACCGAAAAGGCTCTCTATGGTCTGCAATTTCATCCGGAAGTAGAAACCACCGACAACGGTACGGAGATCATCAAAAACTTTGTAAACAATATCTGCGGTGCTAAAGGAGATTTTACGATGGCGGATTACATCCAGCAGCAGAACAGCGCCATCCGTGCTCAGGTTGGAACGGACAAAGTTCTCCTCGGTCTTTCCGGCGGCGTTGACTCCTCGGTATGTGCAGCTTTACTGGAGAAAGCAATTCCTGACCAGGTAGTATGTATTTTTGTCGATCACGGCTGTATGCGAAAAAACGAAGGCGATGAAATTGAAGCTGTATTTTCAAAGAAAAGACTGAAATTTATCCGCGTTAACGCAGAAGACCGTTTTCTTTCCAAGCTCCGCGGCGTTTCCGATCCGGAACAGAAGCGAAAAATCATCGGCCGTGAATTCGTAGCCTTGTTTGAAGAAGAAGCGCGCAAGCACGGAGACTGTAAATTTCTCGCCCAAGGAACCATTTATCCGGACGTTATTGAATCCGGCGCCAACAATTCCGCCACAATCAAAAGCCATCACAATGTAGGCGGTCTGCCGGAGGACATGGGCTTTATCGGTCTGGTGGAGCCCCTGCGCGGCCTCTTTAAAGACGAAGTACGCAGACTGGGGCGGCAGTTAAAGCTCTCCAAAGTATTAGTAGATCGGCAGCCCTTCCCCGGCCCGGGACTGGCAATTCGCATCGTAGGGGAAATAACAAGGGAAAAATTAAATGTTCTGCGAGAAGCCGATGCCATTGTACGGGAAGAGATTTCCCGCTCCCGCGCGAAAGCCCATCAGTATTTTGCCGTACTGACCAATACCAGAAGCGGCGGCGGAATGGGCGACGGACGCACCTATGACTATACCGTTGCCGCGCGTGCAGTGGTCACCAACGATTTTATGACCTGTACCTACGCGCATCTCCCCTATCCTTTGCTGGATCGGATCTCCTCGCGTATTGTCTATGAAGTTCCGCATATCAATCGGGTCGTTTATGATATCACTGGCAAACCTCCGGCAACAATAGAGTGTGAGTAATGGAATTTGTGCAGGCAAAATTCAACTGTCCCTTTTAAAAGAATAAATTTGACTTTTATGCTTCTGAATGCTATATTATATAAGTTTTGTAATCAAAAAGCCAGCCGAAGTGGAATAAGGCCTTTGGGGGTTCATTCCGCTTTTTTTCGTATGAAAACCTAAATTGAAGGAGGATTGTATGGGAATTTGCAGTAAACTCTTGTATCAATAATAAAATACAGGAGTATTTTATCCATGGAGAAAATTTTACTTGATACCGATATCGGCGGGGACATTGACGATGCGATCTGCCTTGCCTAATTGTTAAGAGAACAGCGGTGAGAACTGCTGGGCATTACTACTGTTTGCGGAGAATCTGAAAAACGTGCGGAAGTATCAGAAGCAATTTGC
>URTC01000271.1 GCA_900550765.1 uncultured Clostridia bacterium
TCTTCCGCTGATCGCTTTCGGGATTCTTCTGGCGTATTTGGTAGTTTGCTATCTTACCATTCGACAGGTCTATCCGGTAAGCAAGACGGCAGCATGGCTTTTGGTGCCGTCCGCGCTGTGGCTTGTGTTTGCGGCGGTGCTGAATTATATGATCCTTTTGCTTAATTGAAAAGATTCTTCTTTCGGGCTTGAAAAAAATACCATTGTGCGGTATAATGAAAAAAATAGTTTCGGGAGGAGTTTCTTTATGGCGGATATCAGAGAAAATACGGTTTCATCCAAAGGACAGGTAGGGAACGCTCAGAGTTTGTTTGGTGAAAAAAACAGCGGAAAAAAGCTGCTGTTTTTGGGCAATTCCATTACCCGGCATTCGCCTGCGCCGCAGATCGGCTGGAACGGAGACTGGGGAATGGCCGCCAGCAGCAGAGAGAAGGATTACGTGCATCAGACGATGAAAAAAGTTCGCACAGTAGCGCCTGATGCTTCTTTTTTGGTAGCACAAATAGCCCTGTGGGAACGGGAATTTTGGAATGAAGCTGTGATTGCCCAGAATTATGAAGAAGCCGTGCGGTATGGTGCGGATATCATTATTATGCGGGCAGTGGAAAATGTGCCGGAGGAAGAACTTGAGAAGCATTCCTTTGAGGACGGTTATGTCGGACTGCTGGAAAAAATGAATAAGGGAAATGCAAAAATTGTGCTGACAACTTCTTTTTGGCCGGCAGGGCGGCGCGATGAAATGATTCGCGGCATTGCGGAAAAACGAGGGTATGCATTGGTGGAATTGAATGATTTGGGCCGTGATGATCGTTATACGGCTAAAGGGCTGTTTGAACATGCAGGGGTTGCCGCACATCCCGGAGATTTGGGGATGGAGACGATTGCGCAGCGGTTGTTTGACGCCATTAGGACGGAGCTGTGAAGCCGTAATTTTTGGGCCTTTGGTTTGGTAAGGATTGTATCCGATATATCTGTGAGGATCTGCAAAAGTTAAATAAGCTGCTTGCGTCGTACTATATAAAAAGGAGTTTCCCGGCGGCTGGAAGGACTGTTGGATGTTGATTTTTTCGGTAAATACAGGCTTACTATAGAACCTTGGGTGTTTGTCTGCAAGAAACGTGCGTGGAAAAAGCGAATATAGCTGTTAAAGAATAAAAAAGCGAATTTTTTTAAAATTCGCTTTTTTTCTGTTGACATATTTGAAAATTTGAATATAATAACAATTGAACAAACATTCAAATGAAAGGAGCGCGGAATTATGTCTGAAGTTTGTGAGTATATGCATGCCAATGAAGAACTGGTAAAAAAGGTTCACGACAGCATGCCGCAGGAGGATTTTCTTTTTGATTTGGCAGAGCTGTATAAGATTTTCGGCGATTCTACCAGGATAAAGATTTTGTATGTTTTGTTTGAGGCAGAGATGTGCGTATGCGATATCGCACAGGTGCTTAATATGAATATTTCAGCAATATCGCATCAGTTGAGGGTTTTGAAGCAGGCCGGGCTTGTAAAGTTCAGGCGTAACGGTAAAACCGTGTTTTACTCACTGGCGGATGACCATGTGAGAACGATTATCGATCAAGGCGCGGAACATGTGGGGGAGTAAAAAATGAAAAAAATATTTAAATTGGAAGATCTGGATTGTGCCAATTGTGCGACAAAAATGGAAAACGCTATTCAACAAATCGACGGCGTAGAGAATGCTTCGGTAAGCTTTATGCAGCAAAAGCTGATGCTGGAGGCCGCGGAGGATCAATTTGAAAGGGTGCTTGAAGAAGCCGTCAGGGTTTGCCGCAAAATAGAACCTGATTGCAGGATTCTGAAATGAACCGGCGGCAGAAAAAACAGCTGTATAGGATTGTTGCGTGCGCATTGCTGCTGTGCGCAGCGTATTTTGCAGACAGAATGTTTGCGTTTGCGTGGTATATAAAACTTTTGGTTTATTTAGTACCTTACCTTACAGTAGGAGCAGGCGTGCTTTTAAAAGCGGTAAAAAATATTTTTCGCGGTCAGGTATTTGATGAAAATTTTCTGATGGCGATTGCTACCATCGGAGCTCTTATTTTGGGCGAATATCCCGAGGCGACGTTTGTAATGCTTTTCTACCAGGTGGGAGAGCTGTTTGAAAGTATTGCCGTAGGCAAAAGCCGTCGGTCGATTTCACAGCTGATGGATATTAAGCCGGATCATGCTAATATTGAAATTGACGGGCAGTTAAAAATGGTGTCGCCTGAAGACGTTCATATCGGAGATATTATTACGGTAAAGCCGGGAGAAAAGATCCCGCTGGATGGTATTATTTTAAGCGGAAACAGCGCTTTGAATACCGTGGCCCTTACCGGAGAGGCTGTTCCGCGGGATGTTCGGGAAGGGGACGCAGTAACCAGCGGCTGTGTAAATATCAGCGGTTTGCTTCAAATTCGGGTGGAAAAAGAATTTGGTGAAAGTACCGTATCCAGAATACTGGATCTGGTGGAAAATTCCTCTGCCGCGAAATCAAGAAGTGAGAATTTTATTACCCGGTTTTCAAAGATCTATACGCCGGCAGTCGTGCTTGCGGCGCTGCTTATAGCGGTCATTCCGCCGCTGTTTAACGGGCAATGGGCCTCTTGGATCAATCGCGGTTTGATCATGCTGGTGGTTTCCTGTCCCTGTGCCTTAGTGCTTTCGGTGCCGCTTTCCTTTTTCGGCGGCATTGGCGGTGCATCCCGCAGGGGAATTTTAATCAAAGGCTCTAATTATTTGGAGGAATTAGCTAAGATAGAGGCGATCGTGTTTGATAAAACAGGCACACTTACCAGGGGAGAGTTTAAGGTACAAAAGGTATTGCCGGAGAGAGAAGAGGACATTTTGGAACTGGCGGCGTTGGCAGAGGAGTATTCCGATCATCCGATCGCGCTTTCTTTGAAGGCAGCTTATGGAAAAACAGCC
>URTC01000272.1 GCA_900550765.1 uncultured Clostridia bacterium
TCTTTAAAGTATCACTAACGATGTTCCCTTAAAACTGTGCTTTTTTACCGTCCTGTTATATATTTTTACCAAAAAAATCAAATATTTTAACATGATCATGTATTCACATAATAGGTTGAACGGTATCCGTTTTCATTTTTTATCCGCAGCCTAAAAAACCTGTTTTCAAATACCGCCATGCGAAAATATACGCAAAAAATACGGTCTTCCTTTTAAAAGGAAGACCGTATGCCGGATCTTTTCCCAACTGCCTATTATCGTATTCCAAACAAACGCTCCCCGCAGGAAGGATACGGCCAATAGGCAGCGGACGTAATGCTTTCCAGGGCATCTACATCGCCGCGCAGTGTCTCCATTGCCGTAAGCACTGCATCTTTATAAAACATCGCCAGTTCTTTTGCATCTGTAATTTCCTCTGCCTGTTCAACCGCCGCACGCAGGAGTCCCAGCTTCTGATAAGCACTTCCGGTCAGAGAAGAGAGCTTTGCTGCAGCCGTTTCTTCGTATGAACAGTCAATCTCTTCACCCAATGCTTTTTTGGCAAGTACCGTTTCGGCCAATACTTTTGTATACGCGCTGACTGCCGGAAGGATCTCCTTGCCGGCCATATCAATCATGGTAAGTGCCTCAATATGAATCAGCTTACTGTAATTCTCCAGCCTGATTTCATACCGTGCCACGATCTCTTCGCGGCTGAATACCTTATGCGAGGTAAACAACTGAATATTTTTTTCCGCAATTAAGTAAGGAAGCGCATCGGGCGTAGTTCTCAAATTCAAAAGGCCGCGTTTTTCAGCCTCAGCCACCCAAGCTTCGTCATAACCATTCCCGTTAAAGATAATACGCTTATGCTCCTTAATGGTCTGCCGGATCAAGGTGTTCAGCGCATTTTCAAAATCATCCGCATTCTCCAAGACGTCGGCAAATTGTTTGAGACTCTCGGCTACCGCAGTATTGATCACCACATTTGCGTCGGAAACCGAAGCTGTTGAGCCCAGCATACGGAATTCAAATTTATTGCCCGTAAAGGCAAAGGGACTGGTCCGGTTGCGGTCAGTGGTATCCCTGGGAAACCGCGGCAGGATATGCACACCGATCTTCAGCTGTTCCTTTTCTTTAGCATCATACGCAGCACCATTATCGATAGCATCTAAAATAGCACTGAGTTCATCCCCCAAGAACATCGAAACAATAGCCGGCGGTGCTTCATTAGCACCCAGCCGGCGGTCGTTTCCCGCGCTGGCAACCGAAATGCGTAAAAGATCTTGATACTCGTCTACAGCCTTGATAACTGCGCACAAAAACAATAAAAATTGTGCGTTTTCATAGGGAGTTTTGCCGGGATCCAGCAAATTGACACCAGTATTGGTGGAAATAGACCAGTTATTGTGCTTCCCTGAGCCGTTCACGCCTTCAAAGGGCTTTTCATGCAGCAGGCAGACCAGCCCATGCTTTTTAGCCACCTTCTGCATGATCTCCATGGTAAGCTGGTTATGATCCACTGCAATATTCGTAGTGGTAAAAATCGGCGCAAGCTCATGCTGCGCAGGAGCTGCCTCATTATGTTCTGTTTTTGCTAAAATACCCAACCGCCAAAGTTCTTCATCTAAATCTTTCATATAGGCCAATACCCGCGGCTTAATGCAGCCAAAGTAATGGTCGTCCAGCTCCTGACCCTTAGGCGGCTTTGCTCCAAACAGCGTACGACCGGTATAGATCAAATCCTTCCGCTTTTCATACAGCTCTTTGGGCACCAAAAAATATTCCTGCTCGGGACCCACGGTAGTTTTTATGCTTGCAGCGTCAGTGCCAAAGAGCTTCAGCACACGCATTACCTGGCGGTTGATAGCCTCCATAGAACGCAGAAGCGGCGTTTTTTTATCCAGTGCCTGACCGCCGTAGGAGCAGAACGCCGTAGGAATGCACAGTGTGCCGTCTTTGATAAAAGCATAGCTGGTCGGATCCCATGCGGTATATCCCCTGGCCTCGAACGTAGCCCGCAGACCGCCGTTGGGAAAACTGGAAGCGTCAGGTTCTCCCTGAATCAGTTCCTTTCCCGAAAATTCCATAATCACCTTTCCGTCGCCCGCAGGGGAAATAAAACTATCATGCTTTTCAGCGGTGATTCCCGTCATAGGCTGAAACCAGTGGGTAAAATGCGTAGCACCCTTTTCAATCGCCCAATCCTTCATGGCATTGGCGATTACCGTGGCGATACTGATATCCAAGTGATGACCGTGCGTAACGGTCCATTGCAGCCCCTTATACGTTTCCTTAGGCAGCCGTTCCTTCATTACAGCGTCGTTGAAAACGTTGGATCCGAACATTTCGCTCACTGTGCTCATATTGTTACACTCCTTTTACGATTCCTTTAAACAAAAAAAGGGCAATGCAGGAAAATGCCGTATACCGCTTTCCTTTATCCCATTGCCTTTTACATAAAACAATTATAAAGTAGGGGTATTTTTTTGTCAACCGTTTTTAAAAATTTTTACTGTATTTTTTGTTGAATCAGTTGCCAAAAACAATATCTATGTTATAATATTTTAAATGTTTTTCTTTTAGCTGCAGTTGATTGCATGTATGCAATCGCAGCGGACTTTTTTTCATATATTTCGGCAGCCGTTCTTGAACGAACGGATGTTTTGTGTTTATTGATGTTTTTCTTTTTTCAAAAGCAGCAAAAATTCAATGCAAAAAATGACATATTGAAGAATAAAAAATCAAGGAGAGTATCATGACTAAGTACATTTTTGTGACCGGCGGCGTTGTAAGCGGCCTGGGAAAAGGAATCACCGCGGCCTCTTTGGGCCGGCTGTTAAAGGCAAGAGGCCTGAAGGTTGCGGCTCAAAAGCTGGATCCCTATATCAACGTTGATCCCGGAACCATGAGCCCTTACCAGCACGGAGAAGTTTACGTTACTG
>URTC01000273.1 GCA_900550765.1 uncultured Clostridia bacterium
CATCTTTCGGCGTTGCTACACGAATAATCTTTTTCAGCGGTGCCACAATTTTCTCTTCTGCCATCTCGCGGTTTGGCACAACAACCGTTCCGTATTCAACACCTTTTGCAGTCTCGACAATTACGTGTTCCCCGCGCTCAATCTGCTCATCGCCCGGGTCAAAAAAATACACCTTTCCCGCCTGTCGAAAACTAACACCAATAATAATCTTCATAATAACCTCCGTATGTCTATTTCAAAGTAAGAAGCATAAGCTCCATCGTAATATCAAAATTTACATTTGCGCGCAGGCGGACTTTTGCTTTTTCAAACGCCTGCAATATTTCCTCGATTTTCTCATAACTGCGGTGGCTTGCCTCACGGGAAATATAAGACGCCTCATCCTGGAACAAAAGCTGGTTAATATCCTTTGTCGCCTTAAACAAAAGCACATCCCGGTACCACAGCACCATTAAATCAATATAATCACGCACTTCGTCTTTGCGTGTTCCCAAATCTTTAATTACCGCTAACATCTCAGACAAATCCATCTGCTCCACATGCCGCAGCAGAGAAATAATATGGTCTTTTCTCTCAATGAAATCTTCCGATTTGGCATATCGCATCGCTTTCCCCAGATTTCCCTGTGCAAATGCCGCACTCGCTCTCGCCTGATAATCCGGCACCTGACAATGTTCTTTGACATACGATTCCACAACGGCAGTGCTGAGCGGACGAAACTCCATCGTAAGACAGCGCGACTGAATCGTCGGCAGCAACGCAGAAATGTTACTTGTCATCAAAATGACAATACCATATTCCGGCGGTTCCTCAATTGTTTTTAACAGCGCATTCTGCGCCTGTTCATTGGCAAGATGAAAATCATGGATCACATAAATTTTTGCACCGCCCTCATAGGGCGTTTCATACACCGTGGATATCACGGCACGAACCTGATCCACCTTAAGCATATTCTTTTCCGGTTTTACAGTATGTACGTCCGGATGCAGTCCGTCAAGTACTTTACGGCACGCAGCACAGGCAAAACATGGCTTTTGTTCGCCGGTGCACAAAAAAGTACAGGCCGCCGCAAGGGCAAACGAACACTTTCCTATTCCTGCCGGTCCCTCCAGCAAATAAGCATGGCTGCCCCTGCCTTTTGCAATGGCGCTTCTTTCAGCCTGAAAGCGCGGAGACCCGCATGTTAAAAACAGATCCATCAATACTTTTTAAATTCCTCAACCGAAAGAACAAATACTGTGGCGCCGCCGATCATAATTTCTATATTAGAGTGGCCCGCCGCACTGATGGAAGCATCAAACGCGCCGATATTGGAATTGATAACCTGCTTTCGGCTTTTGCATATTCCTTCGATAAACTCAAGACAGTGCTTCATCTTTTCATCCTCTACCCCTACAAGCAGCGTGGTATTGCCCGAACGCAGAAAACCGCCGGTGGTGGCAAGTTTGGTTACGCCGTAGCCTTCTTTCATAAGCGCGCTTACCAGGCGGCCGGCATCTTCATCCTGAACGATAGCAATAATCAGTTTCATCTAGAAATCGCCCTCCATCTTATTCTTTTCTTTTATTTTTACTTTTGTTTTTATTATTATACTACAACCGGGCCTTTTTTGCAATAGCGGCTTTAAAAATTAATGAACACCGGGCATATTTTTTATGAAAGCAGCAAAAATCAAATCCATAGTTTTCCCGGATTTTCTTATAATTTTCACCAAAATAGCATTGACATTTTCTGTTTAACAAGATAAAATATCAATAAGAGAATGATCCTTGCGACCGTTCAGAAAAAAACATAATGGAGGATAAAAAAATGAAAAAATTTGTATGTCAGATTTGCGGCTATGTTTACGAAGGCCCTGAGGCCCCGGCTCAATGCCCCGTTTGCAAAGCACCTGCTTCCAAGTTTATAGAGCAGACCGCTTCCACCGTTTATGCAGCCGAACATATTGTAGGCTCTGCGCAGGGCGTTGATGCCGAAATTTTAGAAGGATTAAAACAAAATTTTGAAGGAGAATGCAGTGAGGTTGGCATGTATCTGGCTATGAGCCGCGTGGCAGACAGAGAGGGATATCCCGAAATTGCCGAGGCTTTTAAGCGCTATGCATTTGAGGAGGCTGAGCATGCGGCCAAATTTGCCGAGCTTTTAGGGGAAGTTGTAACGGATTCCACCAAAAAGAACCTGGAGCTTCGTGCAGCCGCCGAGCACGGCGCCTGCGAAGGCAAATTCCAGCTGGCAAAACGCGCCAAAGAACTGAATCTTGACGCCATTCACGATACCGTCCATGAGATGGCCCGCGACGAAGCACGCCACGGCTGCGGCTTTGCCGGATTACTGAAAAGATATTTCGGTTAATAAAGCAGATTCGGAAAGGGATATACCGGTATACGGTATATCCCTTTTTGCATACAAAACCCCCACGGCAACCGCCCGGAGGGAAAAGCAGAAAAACAAATGCAGAAAAAAACAACTTGCCTTCCCTTTACGCAGAAGATGGCTTTTGCTTTGCAAAAAGCCGGAGGGAGCGAAGCCTGCCTCTCAGCCGGTTATCACCGGCAGCTTTCCTGACAAGGGAACCAATTACAGACAGCCCCTTACGAAAGATCGAGTACCCCCGAAAAGCAAAGCTACACTTATGTATAGCAGCATTGGACTATGTCGCAAAATAAACCATCCCCATATGGGGTATCTTCTATTGTTTTCTTTTTCCGTTCCAATTTCCTGTAAAAAATCGCTCCAAAAAGCTTTCTCCTATTCCGACTTTTCTTTCTTCTTATCTCTCAGTGCAGCAAGAATTTCCTCCGTCTGCTTTCTCCGCACAAGATCGGGAAGCATCGCGGTATAGATCCATCCAAACACGCTGAAAAAGAACGACAGAAAAAAAGATATCTGACCATCCTGACCTTTTTGCCAGGCAATTT
>URTC01000274.1 GCA_900550765.1 uncultured Clostridia bacterium
GATCTTATCTTTGTATTCTCTTTTTCCGGTCTTAAAATTAAAGATCGGCAGATTGTCCGGCCAGGCAGATATCTTGCCCGTTATGGTGTCGGAAAGATTGATGTCCGGGTTTGAAATTGCGATAGACAGGCGTTTTTTGATAGAAGGACAGCTGCGTTCTTATAATATTGTAACAGAAAATAAAAGCCGGCTGCAGCTGCAGACGTTTGCCCGTGATATCAGTGAGGCACAAAGCGACGAGGATATCAATAATATTGTACTTGATGGTTATATATGCAAAACTCCTGTTTACCGGGTTACTCCTTTTGCCAGGGAAATTGCCGATGTGCTGATCGCCGTAAACCGTGCTTACGGAAAAAGTGATTATATTCCTTCCATATGCTGGGGCAGAAACGCCCGGTATTGTCAGCAATTGCGGGTAGGCGAAAGTATTCATGTGGAGGGAAGGCTTCAAAGCAGGGAATATCAAAAAAAGATCGATGAAGAAACGGTGATCAATAAAACAGCGTATGAGGTTTCTGTCTCTAAGCTTTTTGTAGCCAGGGAAGAGGAAGACGAAAGTACGGCGGAAAACAGAGAAGAATAATAAAAAGCATTGCGCTTTAAAGCGCAATGCTTTTAAAGTTTTTTTAATGATTTGATTTCGTTTTCCTCTACAGTGACATAATAGGTAGTTTGGTTTGTATAAATTACATTTCCCGCAAGTGCTCCCGAGGGCTTTTTTACATAGCGGCGGCGTGTTGCGTCTACAGGGACAGCGGAGGAGAAGCGTCCTTTGGAATAATAAACGGCCAGTTTTGCCGCCTCTTCAATGGTTTTTTCATCCGGCGCAGCAGCGCGTATGATTACATGGGAGCCGTGAATATTTTTTGTATGGAGCCATAGGTCGTCAGAGCCGGCAAAGCGCAGAGTCAGATAATCGTTCTGCGTATTATTTTTGCCTACAAAAATATCGATTCCCGAAGAGGAAACAAAGTGCATAGGCTTATTTTCCGGAATCTTCTGTTTTCCCTTTTGCGGTTTAAGATAGCCCGCCGCAGTCAATTCGTTGCGAATTTGAGCGATATCATCGTCAGTTTCGCATTTTTCAAGGTTTTCCAGCTGATCAGAGATAAAATCAATATCTTTTTCGTTTGCTGCCATCTGTGCGGAAAGCAGCCGGGAAGCTGTTTTGAGCTTGCTGTATTGCTTAAAATATTTTTGTGCATTGATATTGGGCGAAATTGTGGGATCCAAGGGAATATCTATTTCTGCCATATCTTCATAATAATTTTGTACTCTTACGGAGCTTGCGCCGCGTTTGATACGGTAGATATTAGCGGTTATCAGTTCTCCCCATATGCGGTATTTTTCCATATCCGCGCACTCGGAAAGTTTTTCCTGTTGCTGTGCCTGTTTTTTTAGGCATTTTTCCAACAGATTAGACAATTTACTTTTTAACCCATGGGCGCGCTCTTTCAGCCGCTGAACGGTATCCCGGGTTGAAAAATATGTATCGATTGCCTCTGATATAGTAGCTTGTGGAAGCTGAAAAGCAGGTAAAATCCTTGCTTGCGGAAAAGCAAAAAAATCAAGAGGAATTCCGGCTTCATCAATTTGTACGACGGGGGAAAAGTTTTTTTGACGAAATTTTTGAAGGTAAGCGGAAAAGGCGGCCGGGAAACTCTGTTCTCGGCTTAAAAAGCTGATTTCTTCGGCTGCCTGCCGGGAGATTCCGGTAAACGTATCGCATAGAATCCTTGGAGAAGGCTCAAGATCGGGAATTTCTGTATTAAAAGGATCTTGTTTTCCCTGAGAAGGGGGAAGCGTATAAAGCAGCCCGGGCTGCAGTTGGCGGACCCGGCTCATCAGCGAGTTAACATGCCGGATGCAGTCGAGAATTTTTCCCGAGGCATCGGTCAGGATGATATTACTGTGTTTCCCCATGATTTCAAGGATCAGTATTTTTTGTTCCGGCTCGTTAAAGTCATTATATCCTTCAAAAGTGATATTCACAATGCGTTCATTGTTTTCTTGGGAAAAAGAAAGGAGGCGGGAGGAAAGCAGATGCTTGCGCAGCAGCATGCAGAAAGCCGGTGCAGCCAGCGGATTCTGTTTGGCAGCGGCAGTGATGCCGATTCTTGCAAAGTTTGCATTTGAGCAGAGTAATAATTTATGGTTTTTCCCATCCCTGCGGCATAGAAGGATGAGCTCATCTTCTTCCGGCTGGTTGATCTTATCAATTTTTGCACCGCAGAGCAGGGCGTTCAGTTCTGCGCATACTGCGCCGATTGTGAGGCCGTCCATTGGCATAAAGGTATTCCTCCGTGAATGTGATGTATAAAAATTATTTTGTTGATATTATAGCATATAAAACGGCGGTTTTAAAGGAATTTTTATTGTGAAAGACGGTTTTGGACAAAAAAACGAGAATCTTTGGTAAAAATTAAAGTTTTATGATTGCGTAAAAAGCTTGTATGTGCTATAATTGAACCTGATTGTTTGGATTAATTACTTGGAGGTAAATTTTTATGAGTACCATGGTTAAAAACGAAAAAAATCAGGCGGTTCTTACTTTTGAAATCAGTAAAGCGGCTATGGATGAGGCAACTGAGGCGGTTTTTCTGAAGAACCGCGGAAAATATGCGATTCCCGGTTTCCGTAAAGGAAAAGCCCCCCGCAAAATGGTAGAGCAGTATTACGGTGCGGGCGTATTTTTTGAAGATGCTTTCAACAGCGTATTTCCGGAAGCTTATGAAGCTGCTGTAGCAGAGCATTCTTTGCAGCCGGTGGATAGACCTGATGTAGAGCTTGAGGATATTACCGATGACGGAACCGTACAGGTGAAAGCGACCGTTACGCTTATGCCGGAAGTAAAGCTTGGAAAATATGAAGGTATAAAGGTTGCTTTGGTTTAGTATAATGTAAACGA
>URTC01000275.1 GCA_900550765.1 uncultured Clostridia bacterium
TCTTACCTGCAGTGTACAAATTACGGGTAATTTGAATACTAAGTATCAAAGAGAGCTGCTTACCGATCTTTCGGGCGACGATATTCGCAAGAAGGAAGAGACGGTTATGCTCAATTGTGTATCGTTTACCACACCGCTTCGGTTTACAGTAACCAATGATACCGAGCTTTCCCTGCGTGTTCCGGAAGTAAAGGAAATTCTGTGTATTAATGCCGGGGCTACGGTAAATGAAGCGCATCTTTCCGCAGGACAGCTGATTTTGGGAGGCCAGATTCCGTTGCAGACGATCTATCACTCTGCAGACGAATATGAGCCTGTGATACAGGTATCGGATAAAATAGATTTTTCTCAGTTGATTGAACTGAAAAATGTAGAGGGCGGCAGCAGCCCGATCGTACATTTAAGTGTTGAGGACATCACGGTTACCGTAACCCCGAATGCCGAGGGAGAAAACAGAGTTCTTACCTATAGCGTGATGCTTTGCGGGTATGCTTACATGACTGAGGCGAAAGAGTGTACGCTGATTAATGATGCGTATTCTACCGGCGGTGGCTTGGAATGCACAAGAGAGACTATTAAACTTTCCTGTACAAAAGAACCGGTTACTTGCGCGGTTAATCAGCATATCAGCGTGCCGATCCCTGAAGGGAAAACGCCGATTTCTCGAATAAGCTCGGTGAATTTTACTCCGGTGATCACCGCTTGCCGGATGCTGGACGGACGGGCGGAATTGGAAGGAAGCGGAGAGGTTTCGGTCATTTATATGGCATCGGGAAGCGGAGAGTTGGAAGGTTTTAATGTTACCGTGCCAATTCGCTTGCTTTGCGATAATCTGGATTTTGAAGAGGATACACAGATGATGGCTAATGTCTCGCTTACCGATATGCAGGCGGTGCTCGTTTCCGGCGGTGAGGTCGAGATTCGGGCGGCATTTTCGGCAATCTTTCTTCCCTGTGCCTGTGAAGACAGTGAAATTATTACGGACGCCCGGCAGGGAGATGCTTGTGATATGCCTGAATTTGGAATTATTATCTATATGGCACAGAAAAATGAAACACTTTGGGATATTTGTAAGAGATTCGGAGCCGATATGGAAGAGGTCCGGGCGCTGAATCCTGATCTCAGTGACGTTCCGCAGCAGGGACAAAAAATTTATATATTCCGCAAACTGCAGGTTTGCTGAGAGCGTATAACGCGGAAGAGGCAAAAACATGTACATTGTACGTGTTTTTGCTTTCTTTTTTTGTAGGAATGTATTATAATAATAAAAATAAGGGGATGTTTGCATGGCAAGACCAACCAAATGCGTGATCGATCTCAATGCATTCAGAGAGAATTTGAACGCGGTAAAAAATGAAGTAGGACATACAAAAATAATGGCTTTGGTAAAAGCTGACGCTTATGGACACGGCTTAGAGCAAATGGCTGCCGAGGCACAGGACTGGGGAATCGATTATCTTGGAACCGCTACGGTGGAAGAAGGTGTACAGCTGCGCAAAAGCGGAATTAATGTACCGATTTTATGCCTGGGCGCTTTGCCGTTAGGCAGCGAGGAGCTGTGTGTTATGCATCAAATTGATCAGGCGGTGTTTTCCGAAGAAGCTTTATTCCGGCTGCAGAAGGTATGCGAAGCCTGTCATTCCTTTATAAATGTTCATTTAAAAATTGAAACCGGTATGCACCGGACCGGTGTGCGCAGCGGACGGGCTCTTCAGGCGGTGCTGGATGCCTTGCGGCATTGTTCTAATATTCGGCTGAAAGGCGTTTTTACGCATTTTGCTGCATCGGATACGCAGGATGATGCGTATACCCGACAGCAGGCGGAAGCCTTTGCTGCGGCATTGGAGCAAATCCGCAAAAACGGATTTTATGGATTTTTAGTGCATTGTGCAAACAGCGGTGCAATCCTTTCTTATCCGGAGCTGTATTTTGATATGGTGCGGGCAGGAATTGTTTTATATGGCTATTATCCTTCAAAACAGACAAAAAAGCCTTTTTCGGTAAAGCCGGTTCTTTCTTGGGAAACGGCAGTTGCTGCGGTTAATGAGGTAAAGGCTGGAGAGACTATCAGCTATTCGGGAACGTTTCGGGCATCTCATGATATGCGTGTAGCTGTTTTGCCCGTAGGTTATGGCGATGGATATCGGCGGTTGCTTTCCAATAGGGCAGAGGTGCTGATTCACGGAAAGCGTGCACCGGTAGTAGGAAATATCTGCATGGATATGACAATGGTCGATGTGACGGAGATTCCGGATGTCTCTTTGGGAGATTCCGTTGTTTTAATAGGCAGACAGGGGAATGAAAGGATAACAGCTGAAGAGCTTGCAGCGCTTTGCGGAACGATCAGTTATGAGATCATGCTGTCGATCACGCCGCGGGTCCCTAAGGAATACTGCCATGCCTGATTATCGCAGTTTAGGCCGGGCAGCCAGAAAAAGGCTTCCCGCAAAGGTACATAAGGCGTTTTCTTCCGCTATTTGTGAGACGTTAAAAGAAATCGTTTCGGAAAACAATACAGTACTGCTGTATTCCCCGATTGATGGGGAAGTGGATGTTGCGTCTTTAAAGGAATTTTTGCGAAAAAACAAAAAAACCGTATTATTGCCGGCAATTCGGGACAATTCCATTGTCCCGGTTCAATGGAGCGGTAGCGTCTTAAAGGGAAAATATGGGATCGAAGAACCTGCCGGTGAAGCGTTTTGCGGAAAAATAGAGGCGGCTATAATCCCTATGTGTGCTTTTGATGCTTCTTTAAATCGAGTAGGTTTTGGCAAGGGATATTATGACCGCTTTTTACAAGGAAAAGAAATTTTGAAGATTGGCGTGGCTTTTTCCTGCCAGCAGGCGGAAAAATTAACGGCGAAAGCAACAGATGTA
>URTC01000276.1 GCA_900550765.1 uncultured Clostridia bacterium
AATGCCCGCGGCAATAAAAATTCCAACAGATCCTTTATTATCCGTACCGTTGTCAACAGAAG
The DNA here is from genome assembly GCA_900550765.1 of uncultured Clostridia bacterium. Classification (GTDB taxonomy): domain Bacteria; phylum Bacillota; class Clostridia; order Christensenellales; family QALW01; genus UMGS1322. The sequence goes on from URTC01000276.1 coordinate 63, forward strand.
GCGTTCCAGAAGGATCGGATGACGTCGCAGGGGAAGAAGCTGCAGGAGTCGATACGGCAGGCTGTGAAATCTCATCCGCATCCAGCGTCCATTCTTCTCCGGGCCGCAATTCCTTCTGAATCGCGCGCAGACGGCGGGTATCCCGCTTATAGGTACCGTCCTCCCGCAGCTCCGGCATGCCGTCCCGGTCTTCATCAATAATGGTGGGACATAACCAGCCGCCTTCATCATGCTCATTCCAAGCATAAATCAGCACGCTGTTAATATTGGATTGCTCTTTGCGCTCATTATTAAAATCTATCGCATCCTGAAGCAATGCTGCAATCTCTTCCGCCGTCGCGGTTTCCGTCCAGCTGCTCTTATCGCTTGTAGGTCCTTCCCATCTTACGGGATGATCAATTCTCGGTCTGCTATCCCATCCGGTAGGTACTAAGGTAATATATTGTATGCCGGAAAGCGTATCTTTAAGCCATTGCTGCTTAGCCTTCTCCGCCAATTTACTGTAAGGGCTTTCATCCCCCAGGCCGATTGCGTAGTCACTGAACGCATCGAGGCCCAACTCTTTACAGTTCTCCGGCGTACTGCCAAACTGCTCAATTCCTATAATATACGGATTCTTCAGGCCGGCATCCATACAGGCTTCCCGGAATTCATTCACCCTGAATGTCGTCTGATTTCCGCCGTTATTCACATAAACCACAGGACGTCCATCAGCAACCTTCAGCCAGAAGCTCTCTTTCAGCAAAGCAATATTCTTCTCCAATTCCGCCCCTTTCAACGCCGAAATATCCCACATGGCAGTCATCTTCACATCATCCCGATATTGACTGGTGGTATGAAGCTGCCGGGCCGTATCCATACCGGATCCATCTGCGTACCAGCAATACATAAAATAGTCAATACCGGCTTCCTTGGCATAGAGCATTTCCTGATCAAAAATCTCCTGTGTGTAATCCGGAAACGTAATTTTTGTGGCACTTTCTACAATACCGAAATACGGCATACGGAAATGATACTGCGTAGGCGATAAACTACGCACCATCTGCGCACCGATATAATCCTCCGGACTCTTTTCGCCGGCATTGAAAGTTTCCAATTCAGGATTCAGCCACGCATCCCAGCGGATAGCTCCCACCAGTGTTTCCTCCGGGCGATTTTCAACCGCCTCTACAGGATAGGGTTCCACCATTCCCAACGGTTCCTTTTTGCCGTTGACCTTTTTTACGGAAAAATCGTCGCAGTAGTAATCAAAGAGTTCGCCGTCACTGCTCTGCAGATACAGCAGGGCGCTCTCTAATATTTCGGTGTACGGCAGCTCTACCACGCCCTGAATCGTCGTATAGCCGGAAGTATTTACCGTTCCTGCAACCTGCAGCCATTTTTGCTGTCCGTCAAATTTGCTGTTGAGAACAACCAGCATTTTGCCGGAGCCCGGATCGGATTCTTTGTCTACCTTTACGCGCGCACTCAGCTCATATTGGCCGGGTCCCCACTGATTCAGCACTTCGGTTAAATCCTGGCTGGGTGACGCCCACGCTTCCTGACGGCCATAGACAAAACAAACCGAAGAACCGTCGTCTTCAATAGAGATTGAAGCATTCGACTGTATCTTCCAATCGTCTTCGCCCAATTCAAAATCACCATTGGAAACCAAATTTTCTGATGGCTCTGCAAAAACAAGCATAACGCACTGCGCCATCACTAAGCAAAGTGCCAGCAACAAACAAAAGATTTTTTTCATGGTCTCACTCCTTTTGATTAAAAATGGATTTTTTTCTATTACACGGAAAAAGCTCTTTCAGCAACAAACAAAAAAAGAATTCTCCGTCTTTCTCTACAATCATACTACTGCGTTTTTTCCTACCGTTACGGGATAATTTTCCTGGCCGATCAGCCGCCTGTTTTTACGGATAACTACGGATTTATCCAAAATGGCATTTTCCAGCCAAGCGCCGGCCTGCAAAAAGGAATCCTGCATCACGATGCTGTTTTTTACTACTGCGCCTTCTTCGATCTGCACGCCGCGAAAGATAATGCTGTTTTCCACCGTGCCGTTGATAATGCAGCCATCAGCTACCATGGAATTTTTAACCGTTACATTTTCTCCGTATATCGTCGGAACCTTATCCTTTACCTTTGTATAAACGGCCTCTTTCCCGTCAAACAGCTGTGCACTGACCACAGGCGAAAGCATATCCATATTACAGCGGTAAAAGGATTGAATATTATGAACTCTGCCGGCATATCCTCTGTAGGCAAAACCGAATATCTTAAGCTTTTCCTGTTCTTTCAACAGTACATCAGCCGCAAAATCATGCAGTCCGCGGGAAAGACATCGGCTGATATGGTATTCCAAAAAATCCCGTTCCATAAAATAAATTCCCATGGATATTCTGTCGGTAAACGGCCTGACGGCGTTAATCTCCATTTCCGTCACCCGGCCGTTTTCGGCAACTCTGACCCCTACATGCCGATCCGGCACATCATTTTGCGGTGCAGCATAATACATCAGCGTAACATCCGCACCGTTTTGCTTATGAAACGCCGCCAAGGCATCAAAGGTCGTATTAAAAATAAAATCACTGCCAGAAAGCAATACGTATTTCCGGTTAGAAGCGGTAATATAATCCAAAATACTGTTCAAAACATCCAAATCTCCCCGCATCTCATGAGCATTGTCGCTCATATACGGAGGAAGCACCACCAAACCGTGGCGCTTTCGGTTTAAATCCCATGCAGCGCCGGAACCGAGATGATCCATCAGCGAACGATAATGCGTTTGCGTAGGGATCCC
>URTC01000277.1 GCA_900550765.1 uncultured Clostridia bacterium
GGCGCTCTTTAAGGTACCCGTCCAGGCGATATCGATTGTTTTGCTGATAAACACCCAATCAGTGCCGGTAACGGTAACGATATCGGTCTGCGGCCAGCGGGTGGCATCGGCGGCAACTTCCGTGCCGATGTTAATCTGTACGCCGCGGGATTCGGCATTTTTTAAACGCACCCAGCCGGAAAGATAATATTTGCCTTGGCCGTTTTCCTCTAAAACCGCTTTAATATCCTGTTTAGGGCTGGAACAGCGATGGTTACGATTGGAAACCAGCAGGCTGCCGCCGCCTACTGCGGGCAAGGAGGCCGGCTTTCTTTGGTAAATAACCGGGTCAACATCCGGGGAGGCAATCACTTCGCCGCCGATGGCCGCCTTTAGAGTGTTGGCGTCCGCTTCGGTTAAGTTGCAGATGGTAAGGGTACCGGCTGTACCTGCGGCAGCCATCAGCATCAGGTGGTTAAACCCTTCGTTGTAGGCACAGTGCAGCTCGGCAGATTCACCAGGCGCCAGCGTTATAGTGGGCGTTTGCAGAATGGTGTCACTTGCCCAGCTTACATCAGTGCGCACATAAAAAGTAACGGACGTATCGCCGCTGTTTAATACGGTAACGACGACTTCGTCGCCGACAATCAGTGCATTTTGAATGGACTGTATCTGCGCGAAAATTCCGGCGCCATTGGATGTAGCCGTGAATTTTACGGCTTTTTCACCTGTGGCCGCGCCAGCCTGCATGGCGGGCCAAAGCCCAAGCAAGAGGGCGGCAACCAGCAGGTAGGTAAGTTTCTTTTTCATTAAAATCTCCTCCGTTTTTTTATAATATTAGGAAGCAATGATCTTCTTCCTTAATGTGTTAATAAATGAATAAAAATTAAATCATAACGTATTCATTATATTATAAAAGAAGGGTTATGTCAATATTAAGAAATAAAAAGAATGCCCCAGAGAAGAGGCTTTTATTTTAAGTTCATACTCGCAGTACTGCGGGAAAGTTGTTTATACGATGTTACCGGCTGTACTTGGGAGGGGTTATCCCAGCGCCGGGATCCAGCGGGAAAGCCAGGTAAATAAAAACTGAAGGATCGGGGCGAAAAAGATAGCCGGCAGAAAGTTGGCTACTTTTATTTTGGTAATATTTAAAAGATTTAGGGCAAGGCCCACGATTACCAAAGATCCTGTGGCGATGATCTGTACATTCATTGCGTCGGTTAAAAAGGCAGAACCCGCAAAATAGGCAAGAATGGCAATTCCTCCTTGGTAAAGAAGAACTGCCGGGGCGCTGAAGAGTACCCCGATTCCCATACTGGTGGTAAAAATGACCGCAGTAACGCCGTCGAGGACGGCTTTGGCAAATAAGGTGCTGTGGTCACCGTTAAGGGCAGATTCGATCGGACCGGTAATGGCCATAGCCCCCACACAAAAGAGCAGGGTAGCATTTACAAACCCCTGGGCAATTGAAACGGTTTTTTCTTGTTTTTGATTGACTTTCTTTTCTACATAATTGCCTAAACGAAGCATTTTTCCGTCAAGATCGAGAGCGGTGCCGGTAATGGCGCCAAGCACAACAGAAAGAATCATTCCCAGCGTATTGACACTGTACACAACGCTTTCTCCGGTCTGTGTATTCACGGAGGTGATCGTCTTGAGGGTTCCCGAAATGCCGATAAACAGTACGCATAATCCTACGCCTGTGGAAACGGCCGAAGAAAATTTTTCAGGAATTCCTCTTTTAAAGATGAGGCCTGCCAAACAGCCTAAAATAATGGCAGCTGTGTTTACCAGCACGCCTGTCAGTGCATTGATCAGCGACATTTCTATTCACCCTCCCATCCAGCCGCAATTGCCTCGGCCGTTTTGATGCCGTCTACTGCTGCCGACATAATGCCGCCGGCATATCCGGCACCTTCCCCGCAGGGATAGATTCCTTTTACGGAGGCCTGCAAAGTTTCGTCCCTCAGGATCCTTACAGGGGAAGAGGAGCGGGATTCTATTCCGGTAAGCACTGCCTCGGGGTCATAAAAACCGGTCATTTTTTTATCCAGCAAGGGAAATGCTTCTTTGAGAGCGTCACAGGCAAAACCAGGCAGGCAGACGCTTAAATCTGTCCATTTTACCCCTAAGGGATAAGAAGGAAGTACAGAGGCCGGACCGGCCGAAGGGCGTGCCTGCATAAAATCTGCCAGCAGCTGAGCCGGCGCCTGAAAGTTGCTTCCGCCGGCTAAAAAGGCGGCACTCTCATATTCTTTTTGAAATTCTATACCAGCCAATACATCGTTTCCCGGAAAATCTTCCGGCAGGACACTGCATAGGATCGCCGCATTGGCATTTTTTCCGCTACGTGCAAAGCGGCTCATACCATTTACGACCAAATGACCCGGTTCGCTGGCGGCGGCAACGATTTCACCGCCGGGGCACATGCAAAAGGAATAAACGCCGCGTCCTGAGGGAAGATGGCAGGCGAGCTTATAGTCGGCCGCGCCCAACTGGCCGGCAAAGGCACCATACTGGATGCGGCTGATCTTTGCTTGATCGTGCTCAATACGTACACCGATGGAAAAAGCTTTTTGTTCCATTCGTATTGCCTTTTGCTTCAGCAGCATAAAAATATCCCGTGCACTGTGACCGGCAGCCAGGATCAAACAATTGGTTTCTAATTCTTGCGTTATTCCGTTACTGAAGACGGAAATAGCGGAAAGACGCTGATTTTTGATATGAAGATCCGTTAGCTGTGTATGAAAGCGGACGTCTCCTCCTAAAGAGAGTATTTTCTGCCGCAGGGCTTTGATGATGCCCGGAAGGCGGTCCGTGCCTAAGTGCGGTTTGGCAAGATAGAGGATCTCTTCCGGCGCCC